>NZ_CAWNJO010000016.1:0-3046 GCF_963874835.1 Vibrio sp. V12_P9A6T4
TAAGCATAACAAACGGTTAAAGAGGGATTGCCAACGCTCGTCGACTTTAGTTCAAAATTGAAATTCAGTGTTTACGGCGTGTTTTTTGAGTTAAGTGGTGCGTTGTCAACCCCTTAACCGGGCGTTATGTGTTTCTCGACTTTAAACTTTTAACTGAACGACGTTTCCATTAGCTTTTATTGGGTATAATCAATCTTTTTCAATGCATGTAATGGAGTATTTTATGGATTTTATTGAACGGCTTCAGGCTCTTTCGAAGAAAGTTTCTCAAGTTTCGGCTAATCTGGCTACCGAAGAAGCAACAAAAAATGCTTTAGTTATGCCCTTTCTGCATTCAGTCCTTGGTTATGACGTATTCGATCCAAACGAGGTTATACCTGAGTTTACGGCTGATACTGGAACTAAAAAGGGGGAAAAGGTTGATTATGCCTTGATCAAAGATGGTGTGGTTCAAATTCTAATTGAATGTAAGAAGTATAGTGAACCATTATCAACAAAGCATGCCAACCAATTATTTCGATATTTCTCAGTAACAAATGCACGTATTGCCATTTTAACTAATGGCTCAAAATATCAATTTTTTACTGATTTGGATGCTCCTAATAAAATGGATGAAAAGCCATTTTTGACATTAGATCTCGAAAATTTAGATGAGCATGTTGTCCCTGAAATAAAAAAATTAACTAAATCCTCCTTTGATGTTGAATCTGTAGTTGATGCAGCAGGTGAATTAAAATATTTAAACCAAATAAAAAAAGTTCTAGGTGAACAGTTCCAAAGCCCAGAAGAAGATTTTGTGAAGTTCTTTACTTCTCGCGTCTATGACGGTGTTCAAACTGCAAAAGTTAAATCTCAATTTCTAGACATTACCACTAAAGCTTTAAAGCAGTTTCTCAATGACAGTATAAATGCCCGTCTAAAATCAGCTATTGGCGCTGACGTCAAAGAATCAACGAATATTGAAACTCAAGTTATTCCTGCTGAAGACGTAAATGAAAGTTCAGAAAAATCTAAAATTCTTACTACAGAAGAAGAAATTGAAGGTTTTAATATAGTCAAAGCAATACTTAGGCAAAAAGTAGAAGTACAGAGAGTTTGTGCGCGTGATACTCAAAGCTATTTTGGAATTCTGCTAGATGATAACAATCGTAAGCCTCTATGCCGTTTGTGGTTTAATACTAAGCAGAAATATATTGGTATCTTTGATGAAGCTAAGAATGAAACTCGGCATCCGATCGAAACTGTGGATGATATATTCAATTTCAGTGAACAATTACAAAGCACCCTTGCATTATATGAGTAAAAACACATAACAAAGCATTTAAGAGGGACAGTCAACGCGTGGCATTTGTGGTTTACTTGAAAATTTGTGTTTACGGTTGTCTATTTTAATTCTGTGGCGGCGTTGTCTGCCCCTTAATGCGGCGTTATAAATTTTTTAAAGGAGTTATGAGTGGCAAGCTTGGGAACATATTATTTAGGTCGAGTATTGAAACTTGGCACTCTCGATCAAGAAAAGTTAATAAATGCAATCAAAGAGCCGGTTTCCTTATCTTATAGAGATTCATCCTGGACATTCATTGACGTCCAAGAAGTTAAAGACAACGGGGAGCATTATATTTTTGGTCGCCTAAGCAAATACAAGCCGTTAGGTGAGGTTACTGTCGTAGATACTTATCGAAGAACAGAAGAAACACAAATTGAACCTAACTTGAAAGTTGCTTCTAGCCCCTTTGTATATATACCTTCCCATTCAGGTATTGCATTTCTTAATGTATATAACCACATAGAACAAAAAGCTTTTGTTAATCGGTTTTGTTCTATTATCGAAGAAACTTATCAACGTTTTTTTGTTGATTGTGATATTGAGTTGGTCTCAGACTTACGTTCTTTTGCTGCAAAAGTATCATCATTGGATGGCATCTATCATGTTAATGCGAAAATATCTCCTCCAAATCCAATGTTTGGCTGCCTTTGGGCTGAGCTAAAGGACTACCTAATCAAGCGAAATACTGATCGTATGACTATCGTCGAAGATGCTCCAGAAAGTGAGCCGCTAAATACAGATCTGCCATATCACATTGAAAAAGCAGCCAACCAGACTGCAGATCAACAATATGTATCAGATGAGCCCCTTCCGATCGGTGACGCTGCGATACTTATGGCTGCAGACGGCTATGGTCATGGAACAGTTAAAGGGAAAAGAGACAATGAAGTTATAACTATAAAAACATCTGAGACTGTAAAAAACTTTTCCTTCGATAAAAACCCAGAGCCAGATGCTCTCTACCGTAAAGCTCTTGAAATATTTAATGAAATCAAACAAAAAAGGCATTTGGGTCACTGATGAATCGAATTATAGATATTTTTCGCTTTACTATTATATCTCCGGAGTTTGTTGTTATTCTCCTAACTGCTGCAATTACATATGGTTATCCGGAGGTATTTGTACTTATAGGTGGAAAACTTAAAAGTAATGCTGAACTCTGGAAGTTTATCCCCTCACTGCCAGTCATCTTTACAGGCGTGACCTTTCAAGTGGCTCAAAAAGTTCATGCACCTTTAGAGAACACGTCTAACAAGCAACTCTACGAATGGAGCTCGTTCAATAAGATCACTGATCGTATAATGGCATCTTACTTGATTTGTATACTGTGCTGTGTCGCTAGTTTTACAATTTGGTTTTTCATGTCTGAGTTGAGTGAACTAATGTTAGGCTCAATATTATTGAGTTCAATCCTCATCTCTGGATTAACTACGTTCCAAATTATCTTAGCGGCTCAAAAAATCAGGCAAGTCATAGAGCAATACACATAAAATTTATAACAAACGCTTCAAGAGGGACAGCCAACGCGTGGCATTTGTACTATGCGTTGGTTTTTGTGATCACGGTGTTATGCTGAAAATTAGTAGTAGCGTTGGCTGCCCCTTAAGCGGGCGTTAGCTGAGGTTAAAAAAACCATAAAATTAAGCGCTTATTTTTCTTAGTCTGAGGCTCTAGCTTTACACCTGAAAGTCAGCACTTTTCCGCGTATCTCGCCAGTGG
>NZ_CAWNJO010000017.1:0-3043 GCF_963874835.1 Vibrio sp. V12_P9A6T4
AGCATAACGCCCTGTTAAGGTGTGAGCAACGCAATACCGATGCTTCCGCATACCACCTTAAACACTAAACGCAACGCATAGCAAAAATGCCAAGCGTTGCGAATCACTCTTAAACAGATTGTTATACAGCTGATTCGACAAATAACCCTCTGATTTCATTTTCTAGTCCATTGATAACTTCAAACAGTTTCTCAAAATCGGACTCAGTAAAAGCATAATGTTCTCTATGCCTTTCTTTGACAGTTTTTTCCTGCAATTGGTCACAATACTGCCAATATTGAGATTTTTCCTGCTCTTTATTTCTTTGAAAGGTAACGTATTTTGAGTCTTGTCCATCCCCCTGCGGAACGAAATAGATTGAATTTGTAAGGTTAACAAGACCATCGTCTGCGGTTAAAAGCCAACAGTCTTGCATCTTACCGTCAATATACGTGTTCTGCTGTCCAGCAGTAATTCGGTAATAGACAATATCTCGAGCAGCATTTAAACACTTTGCAAGTAGTTTATCTGAAGAGTTACCGCCTTTTTTAAAGTTATCTTTAATTTTTTTGCAATATGCTCTGAACCGTACATCTTGAACTTCGGCAGTGTTAAAGAATACAAATTTAGCTGCTTCTACTTCAACTGCGCCGATCATATCCGCTTTTTCAGCTAAAAAACCTATTAACTTACAGAACTGTTCTTGTGGTGATAGATCTTGATTTTTTCGACTGATCAATTGTGTTTTAATAATTGTCAAGTAGGTAATAGAGTTAACATATTTCTCCCCTACAGGTAATTCTTTAAACTTTACATGGCTTTCTTTTTCTAGTTTTGTCTTTATGGCTCCCGGATGATCTATGTAATCACGGCAATAACGCTCAAGAAACGTTTCGTATGAGCTATATAAGTCGCTCACGTAAGACGATTCAGCTTCATTCAGTGCAAAGCCAGGAGAAAGGCATAGCCCTCTTACATTGTTCAACGTTTTCACTAGTTCTTTTAACCCAGATGCGTTGAGTGTAATTTCACCTTTCACGACTTGATTCATTTTTGACAGTATGTTCAAGTCAATGATCACTGCTGTCTCAATACTATTCATAGCATTTTTTAGTACTTTAGATTTCTTAAGTTCTGGATTTTTGTGCTTGAGCCTAGCAGGCTTAATAAAAACTGGATTAAACGCCATTAATGTACTCCATTGTTGCTGTATAACGCCCGGCTAAGGGGTTGACAACGCACCACCGAACTAAAAAACATACTGTAAACACTGAACTTCAATTTTGCACTAAAGTCGCCAAGCGTTGGCAATCCCTCTTGAGCCGTTTGTTAGCTGCTGCACTTTAGCCGGAGATTGACTACCCAACAGCCTAATTTAAAACACATTATTGTTTTCAAGCGACAAAGTAAAACGGGCAACTGAGAAACTAAAACCTAACCCACGAAACGTACTTGGCAAAGAAGAAATAATAGGAAAACTGACGAGCTTCTAAGACTTCAATTTACAAAGAATTCTTTCGAAGAAGCCAACAATCAAGTGCGCGAAATCCATTTAAGCGCGAAAGAGCTTCAAAACCAAAGAAGCCACACCAAAGAAATAAACAAACACACCACTTCCCGTAAACAGACTTCGGTTAGTTCAACCGCTTCACGAACAGTGCCACTGGCGAGATACGCGGAAAAGTGCTGACTTTCAGGTGTAAAGCTAGAGCCTCAGACTAAGAAAAATAAGCGCTTAATTTTATGGTTTTTCTTAACCTCAGCTAACGCCGCGTTAAGGTGTGAGCAGCGCTTGGCTATACTTGAGCGAAGCGAAACTGCCAAGCGTTGCGAATCACTCTTAAATGCTTTGTTATGCGATTTTTGCGTGCATTATGTACTGAGGGCCCGCTAGACCACCCAAATACTGTTCAAAACCGTTTTCAAAACCACCTTTTTCGTAACACACTTTAGCTCCTGGATTTTTGCAATTAACTGTCAGGTAAATCCAGTTGAACATTGAGTAGTGTGCTTTTAAGTACGGTATGAGAGCTTTGACCGCCTTCGTGCCTAACCCTTTACCTTGCTGACTAGTGTCGATAGCAAAAGCTCTTAATCCTAGCCCATCTGACGGACAAAACTCGTAGTTAGAAGAATAAGCAACATCCAATTTGAAGAAACCGATTACTGAACCGTTGTTTTTTATGACATGCAAATGAGTTGTCTCACTTGCACTTGATATGAATTCGTCAGCTGTACCGGCAAACTTAACTTGTTCATCAGCTAAACGTATAAGCTTAATTGCCTCAATATTTAATTCGTTAACTTTCTCTATTTCTAACATTTTGCTTCCATACTATTGAATCGCATAACGCCGCATTAAGGGGTGAACAACGCATTCCACCCAAACTAAACCATTGTGCCGTAAACACTTGAGCTGATTCAAACCAAAACTGCCAAGCGTTGTGAATCCCTCTTGAATGCTTTGTTAGGGCTCTGCTTTCGTCAAGCGAGACACGTTTATGACCTTCCCTGCATGATGACTTTCATTTTTTGACATGTAATGAAAACGCCCTTTAACTAACAGATATTTAGTCTCTGCAGGAATAATCGTAATGTATGAGTACTGAGTGGTCACAGAAGGATAAACAAATGAGAAATCCCAATTTAATGGGAAAAAAGCTCCACTACCCAGATCATTCTTAAAATTTAATTGGTGTCTTATGCTTTCCCCACCCAACTCAATTTTGTCTTCATGAGAAATACCACGAAGTTCGCAAATGAACTCTTTAATTTTAAGAGGTACAACGCCCTTATTCTCGAGAGATGCCACAACATTGAGAATGACCATACCATCAACAGTGTCTATAACCTCGGCATCTATGCCGAAATTAATGCGGGGAAAATGTTCTTCTCTTTTTCGCCATTTGAGGATTACACAATACAACCCAAAGAGAGCTGCACTCAAGCTCACCGCCTTTCCTACATATTCAAAAAACAGGGAAATATCCATTACATACCTTTGAGCCCTAACGCCCGGCTAAGGGGTTGACAACGCACCGCCGAACCCAAAAAACACACTGTA
>NZ_CAWNJO010000018.1:0-2976 GCF_963874835.1 Vibrio sp. V12_P9A6T4
CTTGGATTCAACTACGAAGTGCGACACCTCTGAACATAAAAACAGTGAGATGCGATAATCATGAACTTTGCTCCCGCCAAGAAGTAAAAAACATGAAATACACGCACCTCACTGAGAACGAAAGGTATATGATTTCTGCACTCAGAAAGCAAGGAATTAGTACCGCTAAAATAGCTAAACAACTAGGTCGTCACAAAGCCACTATATATCGAGAAATTGAACGCAATTCCCGATACAACAGACACTTTAAAAGGTACTCCTATCAGGCGTGGAGAGCCCAACAAATGGCTCGCAACCGGCTGAGCCGCTCGCGCAGAAATAAGCGTTACAGCGAAATCGACTTCAGGTTACCTGAAGCCTTGCTACGACTGGATTGGAGCCCTGACCAAATCGTCGGATACCTAAGGGTAAGAGGCTATCCAACAATGAGTCACGAGCTCATTTATCAGCATATTTGGAACGACAAAACTCTCGGTGGAACACTATGGAAACACCTACGCCAATCCACTAAGAAAAGGCGTAAAAGGTATAACTCAAAAGACAGCCGAGGTCGGCTGGCAGCAAAGCGTCATATTACCGAAAGACCTGCAAAAGCTGAGCATCGAAAAGAGCCTGGTCACTGGGAGATTGATACCGTCGTTGGCCGCGGAACCAAGCACTGTATCGTGACTTTAGTTGACAGAATGACTGGCTACACTTTTATTGGGCAAATGGACGATAGAACAAGCGAGTCGCTCAACGTAAGAATGAGCAAAATCATGACCCGCTCTGACTTACCTTTTAAGACGATAACTGCGGATAACGGCACTGAATTTCATGGTTATGCGCAACTAGAAAAACATCATAACTGTCTGTTTTACTTTGCAAATCCATACCACTCATGGGAGCGAGGCACTAATGAAAACACCAATGGTTTGATACGACAATACTTACCAAAACGAACCTCCATGTCACACGTGACACAGAAGCTGTGTAATGAAATTGCATATAAATTAAATACACGCCCACGCAAAAGACTTGGGTATAGAACACCAACGGAGTATATTCATGCGCATCTGTAAAAAGTGTCGCACTTCAAACTTGATACTAAGAAGCATAATTGAACTACCTTCGATACGTGCGAAGCACTTAATACACTGGGGCTTTCGGATGTAGTTGCTTCCTCAATAGAACGAATGCAATCCATATCCAGCCAGATATTTGAGTGCAACACTCTGATATCTGGCGATACTAACGAGGGCAACTGGGGAACGCGAAATAACGGAGAGTTAGTATTGTTTGACTGGGAGCGTTTTGGTCAAGGCAGTTCCGCAATTGACTTAGCTCCGTTAGTTAATGGGTTAGGCAGCATCGGTGAGTACGAAAAAATCATTAGTCAATATATTAAATACAATCCAGTAGTATCAAAAACAGAGCTTATTGAGCATCTAATTATTGCTAAGTGTTGGATTGTAATCGAGGTTGTTAACATACTTGTTAGTCGTAATAACCTAGAAAAGAAGAGAAGTACATAAACTGGTATCGGGTTAATATTCCTAAGTGGTTAAGTTCAGTGGAAAGTGCGTTATAACAAACAATTTAAGAGGGATTCCCAACGCTTGGTATTTTTGCTTCTACTTCAATTTTAGTGTTTATGGCACAATGCTTTAAGTTGTGTGGTAGCGTTGCTCACCCTTTAATTGGGCGTTATGCGCCTGTCCTGATCATGTCCTGAAAGTGTCGTTGTCCCGTCCAGAGTGCAATGATAAATTTTACTCAATCAAATGAATTGAGATTCTTATATGACTATAGGCAAAAAAGTAAAACATCTAAGAGAGTCAAGGGGTTGGTCGCAAGAGCACTTATCTTCAGTCTCCGGCTTATCAATTAAAACCATCCAGCGAATTGAGTCGGGGAGAAAAGCATCTCTTGAATCACAGCAAGCTTTGGCGTCAGCGTTCAAGGTTGAAATAAGCGAAATTTTTTATGCTAAAACTGAAGTTGTATGTTCAACCAAAAAGAGTCCAAAAGAATACATTCTTGAGATTTACTTCGAGGGTGAATGTATTGAGCAACAAAGTTACTTTGACCCTATCATTCCTCCGTTACCTGGTGAGCAGTTTTATATTTCATTTGAAAATAGTAATTACTCTGAAGAGTACGGTAATTGGTGGGTTGTACAAAAGCGGAAACACTTAAAGTTTAATGAAAGCATCAATATTGAAACGCTGATGTTGTACTGTATTCCAGACCCTAAAAAAGGCGCATAACAAACGCTTCAAGAGGGACAGCCAACGCGTGGCATTTTTATTATGCGTTGGTTTTTGTGGTTACGGTGTTATGCGGAAAGTTAGTAGTAGCGTTGGCTGCCCCTTAAGCGGGCGTTATGGCTCCCAAATTGAGTTGGTCACGAATGTCGATAAATTGGTTCAAATTGGAGTACCATTCTGTGATTACACTGATTTGAAGAACACGATGACAATTCCAATTAAAAATGTATCTAGTACGGAAATTTCTTGCTCAAACTGTCAGGCTTGCTGCTGTCGTTTAGAGGTCATGATCATTACAGATACAGGTGTGCCAGAGCAACACATTGCTTTCGACCAATGGGGTGGGGAAACCATGCTACGTTTGGCGGATGGTTGGTGCTCAGCTTTAGACCGAGAAACATTCATGTGCACGATTTATGAGAATCGACCTTGGATTTGTCGAGAGTTTGAAATGGGCTCTTATGAATGTCGAGATGAAAGGTCAGATTTACCTTGAAAGTTTTGTTCGATAAATCAGAGAGTTGTTAGCCATAACAAACGGTTAAAGAGGGACTGCCAACGCGTGGCGGTTTGTGTTCAAATCGGCCTTTGTGATTACGGTGGTTATTTGGAGTTCAGTGGTTTGCGTTGTCAGCCCCTTAACCGGGCGTTAGGCAAAGTGAGTTTTTATCAGCTAAATCGAGTTGGAATTGAGCGGTAAATTCCATGTTTTCTAGCTTAAGTTAAG
>NZ_CAWNJO010000019.1:0-2684 GCF_963874835.1 Vibrio sp. V12_P9A6T4
GTAGTACAGGCATAACAAACAATTTAAGAGGGATTCTCAACGCTTGGCATTTTGGGTTCTACTTCAAGTTTTGTGTTTATGGCACAATGCTTTAGGTTAGGTGGAGGCGTTGTTCACCCCTTAATTGGGCGTTAGCTTAAAACAAATAAAATCAATTGTTTGCAGCCTGTTTTTTCTTCCCTTGGCAGCTCGTTCCGGTTTCTCGGCAAATCAGCATTGTTTGCCAACGCAAGTTTTGAGCAGTTGCCTCAATGGAGTTTTGGGATTGCGCGAGGTTAGCAAGCTTGGCTCAAAGTCGCTTTGGAAGTTTTGCTTTCGCTTTGAGTTCTCCGAAAATGTGTAATCAAAACTTATTAGTTTTCAAATCGCATGAAAGGCCACAAAGTTTGAATCAATTCGGGTTTTAAAACTCAAGCGGTTTGTTGGTTTCCCCAGATCGGGTTAATCTCAGGTTTGGTCAATCTAAGGTGCTGAAATTTAAGCTAACAAACTGCTTAAGAGGGATTCGCAATGCGTGGCATTTTCAGCATGCGGTGAGTTTTGTGATTAAGTCGGTGTGCGGTAGCTTTCGTAGTGCATTGCTCACCCCTTAGCAGGGCGTTAGCTATTGTTTTATTCAGCAGCAAGGAAATTAAAGATGTCAAAGTATCAATTTTTCTGTAAACCAAATTCAAATCGTAATGAATTTACTTATCTGGATATGAGTTCAGAAACTTATTTTTTTGAAAAGGAAGAACTCTTGATAACGGGGTTAGAAGTGGAAGGTGATACGATTTATGCTTCTTCTCCAGAAGAGGCTATTGATAAATTCAAATCAAATTTTTGTGAGCCTTTGAAGGATTATGCAAATTCAAATGTTGCAGGTGGATTGGCGACATTCATTTTTGAATCATTCAAATCATTCAAATCAGTCACTGGGAAAAAATAGCTAACAAACGGCTCAAGAGGGATTGCCAACGCTTGGCGGTTTTAGTGCAAAATTGAAGTTCAGTGTTTACGGTGTGTTTTTTGAGTTTGGCGGTGCGTTGTCAACCCCTTAGCCGGGCGTTATGTTTATCTAATTAACTAATGAGGAAATTTAATGGTCGTACTGTTTTCAGTTTTAGGTGTTATGGCCTATCTTTTCGGGTTTATGGTGTTTGGTACAGCAAAAAGTTCGATTCATGAAGGCGTTGCGCTGCTTGTTATCTTAAACGGTACCGTTTTCATTGTTGGAGCCGCTATAGTTCATTCAATTAAAAGTAATAGTGTCAAATCAGTAGAAAATGTTAAACCTAGTAGTGATCAAAAAATTGAACCTTCATTTTCTGAGGGTATCGATGAAAGGTTATCGAAGGATAATAATGATATTAAGCCTGAAGGGCCTTCTGAGAACATTGAAAATCAAGAAACACCTAAATCAAGCGTAAATTTGCAATTAATCAGCGAATTGAAAGGTAAGAAATTAAAGCTTGGTTTCAACTCTACTTTTAATGTCTGCGAAATATGTAGTCAATCCAACACAGGGCAGCTAGTAGAAAATCACTATGTTTGTAATGCTTGCAAAGATAAGTACTTGTAAAATATAAACATAACAAAGCATTTAAGAGTGATTCCCAACGCATGTCATTTTTCGTTCCATCGTTGGGTCTTGTGTTTAAGGTGGTATAGTTCAGTTTCGTGGTAGCGTTGCTCACACCTTAATGCGGCGTTAGCTGAGGTTAAGAAAAACCATAAAATTAAGCGCTTATTTTTTTAGTCTGAGGCTCTAGCTTTACACCTGAAAGTCAGCACTTTTCCGCGTATCTCGCCAGTGGCACTGTTCGTGAAGTACTTGAACTAACCGAAGTCTGTTTACGGGAAGTGGTGTGTTTGTTTATTTCTTTGGCGTGGCTTCTTTGGTTTTGAAGCTCTTTTGTGCTAAATGGATTTCGCGCACTTGGTTGTTGGCTTCTTCGAAAGGATTCTTTGTAAATTTAAGCTCTAGAAACTCGTCAAGTTTTGCTGTTATTTCTTCTTTGCCAAGTGCGTTTCGTGGATTAGGTTTTAGTTTCTCAGTTGTCCGTTTTACTTTGTCGCTTGAAAGCAATAATGTGTTTTAAATTAGGCCGTTGGGTAGTAAATCTCCGGCTAAAGTGCAGCAGCTAACAAACGGCTCAAGAGGGATTGCCAACGCTTGGCGACTTTAGTGCAAAATTGAAGTTCAGTGTTTACGGCGTGTTTTTTGAGTTCGGCTATGCGTTGTCAACCCCTTAGCCGGGCGTTAGGCAAGGTGAGTTTTTATCAGCTAAATCGAGTTGAAATTGAGCAGTAAATTCCATGTTTTGTGGCTTAACTTAAGCAATAAATAATCATCACATATTTGCTGTTTCTTGATCGCGTTGAGTTGCTTTTCGTTGTGAGTTTAGCGGCAAAATAACCTTCAGCATCCAAACGTCCGCCGAGCATGCTACGCTCGTCACTTTTCTTCCAAATCGCTCAATTTTAGTTTTTTGTTTCTTTGTTGATTTAGCATTTTGGTTTATAAATTAATCGGTTAGTTGGTTTTAAGTTTGTAAAAATCCCTGTTCTTTGGTTTTTAAAGTGTCGATGTCAATTGGTTGGCCTAACAAACGGCTCAAGAGGGATTGTCAACGCGTGGCGGCTTTAGTACAAAATTGAAGTTCAGTGTTTACAGTGTGTTTTTTGAGTTCGGCTATGCGTTG
>NZ_CAWNJO010000020.1:0-2647 GCF_963874835.1 Vibrio sp. V12_P9A6T4
TGCTTGGAGAGTGGTTGCCCAATACGCGTAGTCCTTTATAAGCGCATTCTTCCGCTTCATCCAAGCGGTTCCAGCACCACAGGATTTGGGCACGTATCCGTAGTAAGAACTCATGCAATGGCACTTGCTGCAATTGCTGCTCTTCAATTAATTTGAAGGCAATATCCTGCACTTCAAAAGCGGCTTGCACATAACCTTGGGCAATCAAGATCTCGCTTTGCTGTAGTAATGCCCATAGCGCTTGATGGTAAACCTGATACTGGCGTGCCAGCTTTTCGGTTTGTTGCATCATCGAGAGTGCACGGCTTAATTGACCGAGCACGTGGTTCACTTCGCCGACGACTGAAGTGGCGACAATACGACTGCGGTAAACGGTGTGATCCAGTTGGCTCAGTGCTAACTCCGCAAGTTCTAAGGCTTTTTCTGGCTCATTTTGGTTGATCGCGACTTGAGCACGTAGGGCATTGAATTCGCCTTGTTCTTTGGTGCTTAGCTGAACATTGAGCGCTTTCATCTCGTTGGTCGATTTGGTCAGCAGATCCCCAACGTCAAAGTAGCGGTGCTGACTTTGAGCCAGCCAAGCTTGTAGCATACACAGTTTAGGCTCGCGATAGAGTTGGGCCGGAGAGAGTTGGTTAATGGCCTCTTCGAGAGCCAAAAGCTCGCCTTGGTTGAACATCTTCCAGCCAAATTGCGTCAAGATAGTAGCGAGTAAGTCAGTATCGTTGGCGAGCGTGGCGTGACGCAACGCTTGATGAGGTGTGGCTTCTTGCAACCAAGCGTGCGCGGCGGCACGGTGTAGATCGTGTTCCTGCTGCGGGATGCGCGCCAAGCGTTCATGAGAGAGGAATTCCGCAAATAAGTTGTGGAACCGGTACCAGTTGTGCTCACCTTCCAGTGGATAAATGAATAAACCATAGCGGTTGAGCGACTCAATCATGCTCAGCGCGTCGTCACGTTTGGTGAGTGCAGAGACTAACACGTCATTAAAGTGATCGAGCACCGAGCATTGCATCAAAAATTGGCGCGTTTCTTTATCGAGTAGATCAAACACTTCCTCAACTAAGTAATCCCATAAATGTGCATGATTAAATTGCGATACTGACTCCGCTGTTTGAGCCAACGTGCGCTTTTGGTGCTGTGCTTGTAAGGCAATCAATTGCAGTGCAGAGGGCCAGCCTTCGACATAGGTGCACAAGTTGTTGGCAGTATCATCATCCACGCCATCAGAGACCCGTTGATTAAAGAAGCGTGTTGTTTCTTCGGTATCAAAGGCGAGTAGCTCATTACCAATTTCGATCATCAAATCGCGTACGCGCAAGTTGGCCGTGCCTAATGGTGGTGTGGCACGGCTAGTGACGACCAGCGTTAGGTTGTCTGGCATGTGTTTGAGGAAAAAGCGCATCGCTTCGTGGATATCGTCATCGGCGATCAAATGGTAATCATCGAGAACCACATAGCACTCTTTGTTAAAGCCAGACATTTCCGAAAACACTTCACTAAATAGCGAGTGTAAAGAAGAGAACTGGCGTCGCTCGGCCAGTTTCTGGGCATTTGGACAACTTTGCTGAGTCGCTTTATTAATCGCTTGCAGTAAGTAGTTGATAAATCGGAACGCATCATTGTCGCTTTCATCGATGCTATACCAACCCACATTGGTCTTGTCTGATAACCATTGGGCCGCCATGGTGGTTTTTCCATAACCTGCAGGCGAGCGAAATAGCACGAGTTTGTAGCAAGGTGCTTGGGCAAGCAGCTCTAACACACGCGGGCGAACGATGGCGTTGTGTAGGCGGCCGGGACGAGTAAGCTTAGAAGGTATCCACATCTTCCAGATTCCATTTATTGTTCTTGTTACTGACTTAAAAGCTGATCGCAGCTTTGGAGGTGCTTAGTAAGAAGAGCATCATTATTTAGGAGTACACAAGTGAACTATCACTCATTTTGTGTGGATGTTACTTGATGTCGTGACGCACGTTTATTGATCCATCCCGAGATTCTTGCAGGATTCACATTTACTCATCATCTACGCCCTGTAATTGTGACTTTAATCACTAAAACTTCTTTGTTATGCGCTATATAAAAACTGAGCATGTACAAAATCTCATGTAATTTGTAAATGAAGCTCATTTTTTTGAGAGCCAATTCTCATATTGAGAGATTGATATTCCCGATCGAAACCTTAGCGTCATGAGCGGTATTTAGGCTAGTGAGCAAGGTGATGTGATCACAATCACTGCTTATGAACCGCTATGTGCAACGAATGAGAGATAGATCACTGCGACTCTGGTGCTCGCCCTCTACGCCCTGAGCTCTCCTCCTAAACGAGGTCATTTTTAGGAGGATGCCGACCTTGCGTAGCTGATGCACGATATGCCGAAGATGAATTAAAACGACTAAGTGAGATTTCGCTAATGAAACCTACGCAACAGAAGAAGTTTGATAAAGCTTCGTTCCAAGACAACGTAAAGAAACACCTGACTGCCACCTACGCTACCACCATTGAAAATGCAGATAGCCGTTCATGGTATCTCGCAATGGGGCGCGCACTGGCTGAATTAACGATGTTTGATCTACTCGAAACTGAGCAAGACGAGCGCATTGTTAACGCTAAGGGTCTGAACTACTTATCACTTGAGTTCTTGAT
>NZ_CAWNJO010000021.1:0-2626 GCF_963874835.1 Vibrio sp. V12_P9A6T4
TAACAAACGGCTCAAGAGGGATTGCCAACGCGTGGCGGCTTTAGTTCAAAATTGAAGTTCAGTGTTTACAGTGTGTTTTTTGAGTTCGGCTATGCGTTGTCAACCCCTTAGCCGAGCGTTAGCTGAGGTTAAGAAAAATTATAACATTACGCGTTTATTTTCTTAGTCTGAGGCTCTAGCTTTACACCTGAAAGTCAGCACTTTTCCATGTATCTCGCCAGTGGCACTGTTCGTGAAGTGGTTGAACTAACCAACGTCTGTTTACGGGAAGTGGTGTGTTTGCTTATTTCTTTGGTGTGGCTTCTTTGGTTTTGAAGCTCTTTCGCGCTTAAATGGATTTCGCGCACTTGGTTGTTGGCTTCTTCGACATCATTCTTTGTAAATTTAAGTTCTAGAAGCTCGTCAAGTTTCCCTGTTATTTCTTCTTTGCCAAGTGCGTTTCGTGGGTTAGGCTTTAGTTTCTCAGTTGTCTATTTTACTTTGCCGCTTGAAAGCAATAATGTGTTTTAAATTAGGCTGTTGGGTAGTCAATCTCCGGCTAAAGTGCAGCAGCTAACAAACGGCTCAAGAGGGATTGCCAACGCATGGCGACTTTGGTGCAAAATTTAAGTTCAGTGTTTAAGTGTGTTTTTTAAGTTCGGCGGTGCGTTGTCAACCCCTTAGCCGGGCGTTATAAGGGCGGGAGAGTAAGGTGGAAAAAGGTATAGTTAGCATTCATTTAGATGAACGTTGGAGCTTGGAAGATTTTTCTGTTTTCTCAAAGCAATACATTCAAATCTATGGATTTTTCTATGGTTTAAGGTTGGTGCAGGAAACCGATTATAATTTGGAGTTCGATACAATGCCTTGGTTAGGAGGTGGTTCTGTAATGAACTTTTTCTTAGCCATGAAAAATCATGTCCATCCAGAATTATTGCCTAATGTTCATAGAATCCAGTATGCGTCACCGGGTGTTATGGAACTTTCAGCAATAGTTGAAGTTGCGGGTGACATTAAGGATCTTATTCTCACAATTTGTGCGTCTTTAACATCAATATCGACAACTTACTATGTTATTCATAAGCAATATGTCGCAAGGAAAATGACACAGAAAAAAATGGCGCAGCTTGATAACGAAATGGACAAAAAATTTGTCAGGGATTCTGTGTTCGAGTTGCATGAGAAATTAAATTTATCACCTAGTCAGATAATTAGTCTTGCAAAAATTACAAAAGGTGATGAATTAATTGAATTGAAAGTGTTGATGGCAATGTACAGAAGAGCAAAACCAATTGCTGATTTACAAGTACAAAATAAAGCTCAGCTATGACCCTTATAACAAACGCTTCAAGAGGGACAGCCAACGCGCGGCATTTTTATTATGCGTTGGTTTTTGTGGTTACGGTGTTATGCGGAAAGTTAGTGGTAGTGTTGGCTGCCCCTTAAGCGGGCGTTAGGCAACTCAGGTAAATTTAGGGGTTCAATCTTTTTTAGATTTCTTCGGCCATTCGTTTTGTGTTGTCGGCAAATGAGCTTTTTTATCCTCAAATTCTTGGTTAACTCAAACCGTAAAACAGGTAAGGTTCTTTGTTTGCCTCAATGAGTTTTTGTGCTGGTTTGCTGTCAATTCAGCGTGCGCAAAGTGTGGAAAGGGCAAGTTTATCGAGCATTGCGCACTTGCTGAATGTTTCGCTTGTTGAGTTTGTCTCATTCAAAAGCTTGGTTGGTTGCTGAAAGGTGGGCTTTGTTTTGGCGGCTTATTTATCATGGCTCTGGCTTCGGTTGGTTCTTGAATCACTCAACCATTGCACTTGTGGCTTTTGATCGTATAAAGTCGGTTTATCTTATTGAATTTGCATAACAAACGGCTCAAGAGGGATTGCCAACGCGTGGCGACTTTAGTGCAAAATTGCAGTTCAGTGTTTACGGTGTGTTTTTTGAGTTCGGTGTTGCGTCGTCAACCCCTTAGCCGGGCGTTATGTAACAAGGAGAGTTCAGCTAAATGGAAGTAGTATCTGAAAGGCTGCGGATGAAGCCATTATCGGAAAATGACTGGCCTTTATTTCTGCAACTCCATACGAATCCTAGTGTAATTTCACTTTGTTTCGATGAACTGCCAAAGTCAGAAATTGAGAGTAAATTTAAATCTCGATTAGTACCTTGGTTTGTAAAGTCGAAGCATTGGCTATGTTTGGTTGTTGTCGAATCCAAAACGGACAAAGCAGTAGGTATAACAGGTTTTTGTGTTAACGATTCTGTTGCTGAAGTTGGGTTTATGTTTTTGCCCGAATATCATGGACTCGGGTATGGTACAGAGTCACTGCAAGCTCTCATAAATTATTCAATGTCAGAGTTTGGCATCGATAAATACAGTGCAGTTGTCACAGAGGGTAACATTGGTTCCGAAAAGGTACTTACAAAAGTGGGTTTTGTACTCGATAGGATAGTGCCTCAAGCTTATGAAATCGGTGGTCATTTGTACGCAGATCATGTCTACCAATACGCGTAAAATTGTTACATAACAAGGCGTTTAAGCGGGATTCATGCCGCGTGGCATTTTTGGTTTGCAGTGAGTTTTGGTGGTGAAAGTGGTCTGCGGAAGCTTGGTTTATGCGGCACTCACCCCTTAACGCAGCGTTATGCCTTT
>NZ_CAWNJO010000022.1:0-93701 GCF_963874835.1 Vibrio sp. V12_P9A6T4
TCGCGGTCAGCCCATTGTGGGTTTTGTGGGTTATGGTTTAAGTGGCTACGCCAAAGCACTTCAGCGATATCCGCCATACCCATCGGTGCACCAGGGTGACCAGAGTTAGCTTGTTGAACACCGTCCATACTAAGAGCACGGATGGCATTGGCGAGTTCTTTATTAGAAACAAGGTTACGGGAAGACATGTCTGCTCCTGAGTGCATTAAGCGAATTCAAATTAACGGAAATGGGCTGAAAATAGCGCGGCTATTCTCTCAAAGCACTTTTCTCACTGCAAACGTTTTACTGGAGAAATAGTGCTCTTTAGCGCTTATTTTTAGGATAAAAAACCAAACTCCAATTTTTCATCTAAATTTAAGCAAACGTTTGGTTTACAGACAGGCGTAAAAATAACTTGTAATTCGACCATTCAAAACTAGAATAGACGTCTAGATGTAGAAACACCTACATAAACTAATGAATAACGATGGTGAGCGAAGCTTGCCATAGTCCAACGATTAAAAGTGGAGCTCTCATGGTTAAGCACCTGTTTACTTCTGAATCCGTTTCAGAAGGCCATCCAGATAAAATTGCAGACCAAATTTCTGATGCAGTTTTGGATGCGATTCTAGAACAAGACATCAAAGCGCGCGTTGCTTGTGAAACTTACGTGAAAACCGGCATGGTCATGGTTGGTGGTGAAATCACGACCTCTGCATGGGTGGACATTGAAGAGCTTACTCGCCAAACCGTTCGTGAAATTGGTTACGTCAACTCAGAGATGGGTTTCGATGCCAATTCTTGCGCTGTTTTGAATACCATTGGTAAACAGTCACCTGATATCAACCAAGGTGTTGATAAGGCCGATCCTAAAGAACAAGGCGCCGGTGACCAAGGTATTATGTTCGGTTACGCGACCAACGAAACTGAAATCCTGATGCCAGCACCGATCACCTACGCTCACCGCTTGATGCAAAAACAAGCAGAAGTGCGTAAAAATGGCACGCTTTCTTGGCTACGTCCTGATGCAAAATCTCAAGTTACCTTCCAATATGACCAAGGTAAAATTGTTGGAATTGATGCCGTCGTTCTTTCAACGCAACATTGCGACTCTATCTCGACAGCTGACCTACGCGAAGGCGTCATGGAAGAGATCATTAAGCCTGTGTTGCCAGCCGAGTGGCTTAGCAAAGAGACCAAATTCTTCATCAACCCAACCGGTCGTTTTGTGATTGGCGGCCCAATGGGCGACTGTGGTTTAACTGGTCGTAAGATCATCGTTGATACCTACGGCGGCGCAGCGCGTCACGGTGGTGGTGCATTCTCTGGTAAAGATCCATCAAAAGTAGACCGTAGTGCAGCTTACGCGGCGCGTTATGTGGCGAAAAATATCGTGGCGGCTGGCCTTGCTGATCGTTGTGAAATTCAGTTGTCATACGCGATTGGTATTGCAGATCCAACCTCAATCATGGTCGAAACCTTTGGTACTGAGAAAGTATCACAAGAGATCATCATTGAAGCGGTACGCCAGCACTTCGACCTACGCCCATACGGCCTACAAGAAATGCTCAATTTACTGCAACCGATCTACAAGAAAACTGCCGCTTACGGTCACTTCGGCCGTGAAGAGTTTCCTTGGGAAGCGACTGACAAAGCCGCCATCCTACGTGACTTTGCTGGCTTGAAGTAATTTTCAACCTAGTTTAAATTTGTAAGCCCTTGCTCATTCGCAAGGGCTTTTTTCTAGGAATGAATCTGTGCCTAATTTTGAGCTACATTACCGTGCGCAAGTAAAAGCAAAGCAGTGCATCACAACCGCTCGTCACTATTTTCAACACGACTTCCCTATGCCGAGTATCAACTATCAGTTGCGGGGAAAGGCGGCAGGTAAGGCTTATTTACAACGTTGGGAAATCAGACTGAATCCAGTGCTGTTTGCTGAAAATCAACGCGCCTTTCTCGATGAAGTGATCCCACATGAAATCGCCCACCTAATTACCTACCAGCGCTATGGTCGCGTTCCTCCACACGGTAAAGAGTGGCAGGCTGTGATGAATCAAGTGTTTCATTTACCAGCCAATACCACTCATCGCTTTGAAGTCTCTTCAGTGCAAGGTAAAACCTTTGAATATCGCTGCGCCTGTGCGCATTACCCGCTCACTGTCCGTCGCCACAATAAAGTGATGCGCAATCAAGCCACCTACCGCTGCCAACACTGTGCACAAACGCTCCATTTTACTGGCGTGCAGCTTTCCTAAATAAACTTTGGTTGCTGCTACTTGAATCCACAGCGGTGTGATTACACTCATCTGCAATTAACAACAAAAACATCATTTATTATTCTTTAATCTGAGTGTTAGACTTATAAAAACCATACTTATATCAGTCTAAATGATGTCCTATTTTCGCTTATTGCTTGTGAATAGCAGCTTAGCTCTGTTCTCGTTTTGTGCCCTAGCTGCGCCTCCCGCTTCCTTTTCTCAAGCTAAAAAAGAAGCATTGAAAATCTATCATGATCATCCAGTGAGCTTTTACTGCGGTTGTGACATAGCATGGCAAGGTAAGAAAGGCACGCCCGACTTACAAGCTTGTGGTTACCAAGTTCGCAAACAGCAAACTCGCGCCAGCCGCATTGAATGGGAACACGTCGTCCCGGCTTGGCAATTTGGCCACCAGCGTCAGTGCTGGCAACAAGGTGGGCGTAAAAATTGCACCAAAAATGATACTATTTTTCGTTCGATGGAAGCTGACCTCCACAATCTGACGCCGGCGATTGGCGAAGTCAACGGCGACCGTTCAAACTACAATTTCAGTCAGTGGAATGGCGTAGAAGGTGAAAGCTATGGCCGTTGTGAAATGCAGGTCGATTTTAAACAACGCAAAGTCATGCCACCCGATAGAGCACGTGGCTCAATTGCTCGTACCTATCTGTACATGAGCCAAAACTATGGCTTTCAGTTATCCAAGTCTCAAACACAGCTAATGCAAGCTTGGAATCGCCAATACCCAGCCGATGAGTGGGAATGCAAACGCGATCAGCGAATTGCCAAAGTTCAAGGCAATCACAACCCATTTGTACAGCAACAGTGCCGTTCATAAGGTACTTTTTGTGGGCCATTTTCGTGATTGAAACTCGCCCTTGCCCCTTGTTTTTTCAGTGTAAAGCATCCATGTTAATGGCTATTAAACGTCAGGTAGGAACTATCCATGCGTATCCCTAGAATTTATCATCCGACTCCTCTTCAACCCTCAAGCATTATTGCTCTCAATGATGATGCGGCTGGGCATATTGGCCGGGTGTTACGCATGCAAGCGGGCCAAGAAGTACTGCTTTTTGATGGCAGTGGCGCGGAATTCCCAGCGGAAATTACCGAGGTCAGCAAAAAAAATGTGCTGGTCAATGTGTTGAAAAGAGTCGAAAGCAGCTGTGAATCGCCTCTTAATTTACACCTTGGGCAGGTGATCTCACGCGGTGACAAAATGGAGTTCACCATTCAAAAATCGGTCGAACTTGGCATCAATACCATCACACCTTTGATTTCTGAACGTTGCGGCGTGAAATTAGATGCCAAACGTTTTGAGAAAAAACTTGAACAGTGGCAAAAAATTGCAATCAGCGCTTGTGAGCAGTGCGGCCGCAATATTGTGCCGCTGATCCGCCCAATTATGCAGTTGCAAGAGTGGTGTGCCGAACCCAGTGATGCGCTCAAGCTCAACTTACATCCACGTGCGAAGTATTCGATTAATACCCTGCCTCAACCTATCAATAAAGTCCGTTTGTTGATTGGCCCTGAAGGGGGCTTATCAGAATCAGAAATTAGCATGACTGAACAGTACCATTTTGAAGAAACCTTGCTAGGCCCACGCGTACTGCGTACTGAAACTGCGGCCTTAACGGCTATTACTGCTCTTCAAGTTCGCTTTGGCGATCTTGGCTAACCGGAGAAAAACAATGATTAAACTTGGTATCGTCATGGACCCTATCTCGTCCATTAACATCAAAAAAGATTCCAGCTTTGCCATGTTGCTAGAAGCGCAGCGTCGTGGTTATGAAATCCACTATATGGAGATGAATGATCTACACTTAGATCAAGGTGTCGCTTTTGCCGATACCAAAGTGGTGACATTGAAAGAAGATCCGAACGGTTGGTATGAGTTTTTATCTGAGCAAACTATTCCACTGGCTGATCTCGATGCAGTGTTGATGCGTAAAGATCCGCCGTTTGACACTGAATATATCTACGCAACCTACATTCTAGAACGAGCAGAAGAAGCAGGAACATTAATCGTCAATAAGCCGCAAAGCTTACGTGACTGCAATGAGAAACTGTTTACGGCATGGTTCCCTGAACTAACGCCAACCACCATAGTGACGCGTAAAGCGGAAAAAATTAAAGCCTTCCGCGCGCAACATGGTGATGTGATTTTAAAACCGTTAGACGGTATGGGCGGGGCATCTATCTTCCGCGTTAAAGAGGGTGATCCAAACGTATCTGTCATTATCGAAACATTAACTAACCACGGCCAAAACTACTGTATGGCGCAAACTTTTGTACCTGACATCAGCAACGGTGATAAACGTATTTTAGTGGTCGATGGTGAACCAATGCCTTACTGCCTAGCGCGAATTCCGGCACAAGGTGAAACCCGTGGCAATTTGGCAGCTGGTGGCCGTGGTGAAGCGCGTCCGCTGAGCGAAACCGATAAAAAAATTGCTCAAACTATTGCTCCAACATTGAAAGAAAAAGGCTTAATCTTTGTCGGACTTGACGTTATTGGCGACAAGCTCACTGAGATCAACGTGACGAGCCCTACGTGTATTCGTGAAATAGAGGCCGCCTTTGATATCTCAATTACCGGTAAGTTGATGGACGCGATTGAGCGTCGAATCAACAAGTCATGCTGAACTGGGCAAACTCTTGCCCAGTAATTTGCGATAGGTTGGAGGCAGTATGAATCTTACAAATCATTTTTTAGTCGCCATGCCAAGTATGAGAGACCCTTACTTCAAGCACAGTGTTATTTACATCTGTGAGCACAATGAAGAGGGGGCGATGGGCTTGATGATTAATGTGCCGATTGATATCACCGTGGGCGGCATGTTAAACCAAGTCGATGTTGAGCCAAGCTACCCGAAGCTTCAACTTGATAGCCTAAAAAGGCCCGTATTGAATGGCGGTCCTGTTTCTGAAGATCGTGGGTTTATTCTACATCGACCGAAAGATCATTATGAATCCAGCATCCGTATGAGCGATGACATTGCCGTCACCACATCGAAAGATATTTTAGCGGTACTGGGCACGGATGCCGAACCAAGTCACTATCTTGTGGCTCTGGGTTATTCAGGCTGGGAGCCCGGTCAGCTTGAGTTAGAGCTGGCTGAAAATTCTTGGTTAACCATTGAGGCCGATCCAGATGTTATCTTTAATACGCCCATTCACGATAAGTGGAATCAGGCGATTAAAAAACTCGGCATTGATCCTATCCAACTCTCAGCACAAGCTGGGCATGCTTAACTTTTACTGCTCTAACCTTTACGGCTCTAACCTTTACGGCTCTAACTAAGCAACGTGCATTTTTAGAGCCTTCGTTGCACCATTCAAGATACTGATTATGACATCCAGAACCATTATGGCTTTTGACTTTGGCACCAAAAGCATCGGCAGTGCGATTGGCCAAGAAGTTACAGGCACCGCATCGCCACTTAAAGCCTTTAAAGCCAATGACGGAATTCCACATTGGCAAGAGATCGAAAAGCAGATCAAAGAGTGGCAACCCCATTTATTGGTGGTAGGCCTACCAACAGATTTGCACGGCAAAGCGTTGGAAACCATTACTCCGCGAGCCAAAAAATTTGCGCAGCGTTTACACGGGCGCTTTGGCTTACCCGTCGAGATGCATGACGAACGGCTTTCAACCCGGGAAGCCCGCGCCGACTTATTTGCCATGGGCGGCTATAAAGCGCTGAGCAAAGGCAATGTCGATTGCCAATCAGCTGTAGTGATCTTAGAGAGCTGGTTTGAAGCGCAATGGGGCGCGTAACTTAACCTCACGCAACTTAACTTTAATACAGCGATGCAGCACAATCCCGAATCGAGTTCGGGATTGTTCGTCTTAAACTGCGACTATTCCATATCAATCTGCACGTTATCCAATGTGCCACTGCTGATCCCTTCGCCACGCTTTGTTTTTAACATTAAACGTAAATCGTTAGCCGAGTCAGCGCTGTGCAGTGCATCTTGTTCACTGATTTTGTCCTCAACGACCAGTTGATACAGTGCTTGGTCAAAAGTCTGCATCCCCACTTCTTTTGATTTGCCCATCGTCGCTTTCAATTCGTGCAGATCACCGCGGCGGATCAAATCGGAAATTCGAGGGCTGTTGAGTAAAATCTCAAACACACCATGTCGTCCCTTGCCATTTTTATCGCGTATCAACTGCTGCCCCACGACGCCTTTGAGGTTCATCGACAGATCAAATAAAAACTGCTCTTTTTGCTCTTTAGGGACCAAATGCAAAATTCGTTCAAGCGCTTGGTTGGCATTGTTAGCATGTAACGTTGCCATACATAAATGACCTGTCTCGGCAAAGGTCATCGCATATTCCATCGTTTCACGTGAACGGATCTCACCAATTAAAATCATATCAGGGGCTTGGCGCAGCGAGTTTTTCAGCGCCACTTCGTAACTCTCGGTATCCAACCCCACTTCTCGCTGGGTCACAATGCAGCGCTGATGCTCATGCACAAACTCAATCGGATCTTCCACTGTTAAAATATGCCCAGTTCGGTGCGAGTTACGATAACCCGTCATGGCCGCCATGGTGGTCGATTTGCCCGACCCCGTCGCGCCGACCACCAGCACCAGCCCACGCTTTGCAATCGAGAGATCTTGCAACACGCCCGGTAACTTTAATTCTTCAAAAGTGGGGATATGAGTTTCAATACGGCGGATCACCGCACCGGGCAGCTCACGCTGAAAAAAAGCACTGACACGAAAACGGCCAATCTCTCTCACCACTGCAAAATTGGCTTCACGTGTGCGTTGAAATTCACGGCGGCGATCCTCATCCATCATGGCATCTAACAACGCCATCACCTGCGTTTGGGATAACTTTTCGCCATGAGCTCTTAACTCTCCATCGACGCGAAATAACACTGGCGCTCCTACGGTGAGGTACAAGTCGGAAGCTTTTTGAGTCAACATACCCTCAAGACATTGGTTCAGTTCCATGAGCTCTCTCTTAAAATGGTGATGAATTGACTTCCAGTTTTTTCTGCACTTCTTCTTGATCGACAATACCTTGCGCAATCAACTGTTTGGAATTCTGTTCCATGGTTTGCATGCCATGCGCCGCACCCGTTTGGATGATGGAGTACATCTGCGCAACCTTATCCTCGCGGATCAAGTTACGAATCGCTGGAGTGGCAAGCATAATTTCATGACATGCGACGCGGCCCCCACCTAAACGTTTTAGCAGCTTTTGCGCAATCACTGCTCGCAATGATTCAGAGAGCATTGAACGAACCATCTCTTTATCACTACCGGGAAACACATCAATGATCCGGTCGATGGTTTTCGCCGCAGAGCTGGTATGTAACGTGCCAAACACTAAATGCCCGGTTTCAGCCGCGGTTAACGCTAAGCTGATGGTTTCTTGATCGCGCAGCTCACCGACCAAGATTACATCCGGATCTTCGCGCAGCGCCGAGCGTAGCGCCGCTTTAAAGCTGTGGGTATCTCGGTGCACTTCGCGTTGGTTAACCAAACATTTATTGTTGCTATGCACAAACTCAATTGGGTCTTCAATGGTTAAAATGTGTTTGTTGTGATGAGAATTAATGTAATCAACCATTGCTGCCAGTGTGGTCGACTTACCCGACCCTGTTGGCCCAGTCACCAGCACCAATCCTTTCTCATAATTGGCGATTTTATTAAAAATGTCAGGCGCTTGTAGTTCTTCCAAGGTTGGGATCACCGTAGGAATCGTCCGAAAAACCGCAGAGCAGCCACGAGATTGATGGAAAGCATTGACACGAAAACGCCCTACATTAGGCAGCTCAAATGAGAAATCCACTTCCAGTTTCTCTTCAAATTCACTACGCTGAGCATCGTTCATGATCTCAAAAATCAAACGATGCACGTCAGCATGAGTAAAAGCAGGCACTCCGAGCTTTCTTACTTCACCATCTATCCGTACCATAGGTGGAACACCTGCAGATAGGTGTAGATCCGAAGCGTTGTGCTTTACACTAAAATCCAGTAGCTCAGCGATATCCATTTAATTTCCTTAGTAAAGTCAGGCTATGAGTAGTATTCAACAAAACATTGAACAGATCACTTCACAAATTGAAAGTGCACAACAAAAGTGTGGACGCGCTCGAGAGAGAGTGCAACTTTTAGCGGTCAGTAAGACCAAACCTGTCGAGGCGATTCTAGAAGCAACGCGCGCTGGGCAACGTTTATTTGGTGAAAACTATGTGCAAGAGGGCGCGGATAAAGTTCAATACTTCAATACCTTGCACCCCGAACTGGATTTAGAATGGCACTTTATCGGCCCAATTCAGTCCAATAAATCGCGCATTGTGGCCGAGAACTTTGCTTGGGTGCATACGGTGGATCGAAGTAAAATTGCCCAGCGTTTAAATGATCAACGCCCAGCAGGCATGCCACCACTACAGGTCTTGATTCAAGTCAACACCAGCGGTGAAAGCTCGAAATCGGGCATTGGTGAACACGAAATAGTTGAGTTGGCAGAGTTGATATCCGCGCTACCCAACCTCACGTTAAGAGGACTGATGTCTATTCCTGAGAATGTCCCCGATTACGCTGCGCAACTTGCCGCATTTCAAAAACTGGCGAGCTTACAAGCGCAATTGTCTGAACGTTTTTCAGGGTTAGATACGCTCTCAATGGGCATGAGTGGCGACATGCAAGCGGCGATTGAAGCTGGTAGCACTATGGTGAGGATCGGCACCGCTATTTTTGGTGCGCGTGATTACGCTTAGCACTGGCTTATCTATCAACCACATAATAATCAATCAGCGACAAGCAATTAGAGGTCAGCAGATGCAGCAGAGAAACATCACTTTTATCGGTGCAGGCAATATGGCCAAAGCAATTATTGCAGGCTTAGTCGCCAGCGGTTATCCAGCTGATAGAATTACCGTGACCGCACCGTCAGAAACAAGACGCAAACCACTGGAAAGTGCTTATGGTATTCACACCACCAGCGATAATCTTGCCGCAGCGCAGCAAGCCGATGTGGTGGTACTGGCGGTCAAACCGCAGTTGATGGCCAGTGTCTGTCAACCTTTGCAATCCATTGATTTTAGAAATAAGTTGGTGATCTCCATTGCAGCAGGTGTTTCTGCGGCGCGCCTTAATGAGATGCTGGCAACCGAACTACAACTAGTACGCGCCATGCCCAATACACCTTCGCTGATCAATCGAGGCATGAGCGGTCTATTTGCCACTCCAAGCGTATCAGAGCAAGACAAACGCTTTACCGCACAATTGCTACAAGCCGTTGGTGAAGTGTGCTGGGTTGAAAACGAGTCCGCCATTAATGGCATCATCGCCGCCGCAGGCAGTGCGCCTGCCTACTTCTTTTTGTTTATGGAAGCGATGCAAAATGAAGCCATCGCTCAAGGCTTTGATAAAGAAACGGCCCGTTTGTTAGTACAACAAGCGGCGTTAGGCGCAGCCGAAATGGTGGTGGCAAACCCTGAGATTGAACTCTCGACATTGCGTGAACAAGTGACCTCCAAAGGCGGCACCACCGCCGAGGCGATTCGCACCTTTAACGAGCATCAACTTGCCAATATCGTTGCACAAGCGATGCAAGCGGCCGTAACTCGTGCACAAGAAATGGAAAAACTGTTTTAATCCTAGTGGCGTTTCACTAAGCTATAGCGCAAAAGCGCAAACGACACTCTACTCATATTAAGGGCTAGCTATGAATTCAATGAGTTTTTTGATCTCCACCCTGTTTGATCTGTACATCATGGTCGTAATTTTACGTATCTGGTTACAAGCAGCGCGTGCCGATTTCTATAACCCATTCTCCCAGTTTATCGTCAAAGCAACGCAACCTGTGGTTGGCCCACTGCGCCGAGCGATTCCATCCATTGGTAGCCTAGATTTGGCCACGGTTCTCTTTGCGTACGTGCTGTGCGTATTGAAATTTATTGCCTTAATGCTGGTGGCATCAGGTGGTGCGGTTAGTTTTAGCGTCTACTTTTTATTCTTAGGCTTACTCTCGTTAGTCAAAGCCGCTGGCGGTTTGCTGTTCTGGGTGCTGTTGATCCGCGCTATTCTCAGTTGGGTTAGCCAAGGCCGCAGCCCGATTGAATACGTATTTCATCAATTAACAGAGCCGATGCTTGCGCCGATCCGCCGTATCCTACCAGCGATGGGTGGTTTTGATTTAAGTGTATTGGTGCTGTTTATTGTGCTGCAGTTTGCGAACTTCCTAATGGGCGATTTTATTGGCCCAGTATGGTATCAGTTGTAATGTCATCTGCTGTTTGGCAAGAGGGAGAGGATCTAATCCTCAAGCTCTATATCCAACCCAAAGCAAGCCGCGATAGTATCGTCGGCTTGCATGGTGAGGAGCTCAAAATTGCCATCACAGCCCCGCCTGTTGATGGCAAAGCCAACGCGCATTTAACCAAATTCTTGGCCAAACAATTTAAAGTCGCCAAAGGTTTAATCGAGATAGAAAAAGGGGAATTGGGACGTCATAAACAAGTCCGAATTCATTCACCTCAAGTGATACCAGAGCCGATTGAAGCCATCTTGTGATGGCTTTTTATTTAGCCCACTCTGTTTTGTAAGGAGCACCACATGCGTAAATGGATGATAGCGTTTGTTATAGCCTTTATTTCGCTACCCACACTCGCCGAGCAGTTTCAAACCATCAAGAATGTTGAAGTGCACTACTCAGCTTTCAACTCAACATTTTTAACGCCACAAGTGGCGCGCAGTTATCAGTTAAAACGTAATGGTTACTCGGCTATTTTAAACATCAGCGTATTAGATAACTCGGCCTTAGGTAAACCAGCTATAGAGGCGAAACTCAAAGGCAACGCAAAAAACCTAATCGGTCAGGTACGTGAACTTGAATTTAAACAATTCAAAGAGGGCAACGCGATTTATTACCTCGCTGAATTCCCCATTACCAATGAAGAGAATTTGAGTTTTGACATTGAGGTTGATGCGGGCTTAAAAGGCACCGGTAAGCTTAAATTCACCCAAAAATTCTACGTCGAAGAATAGAGAAATAGTGCAATGAAAAAAATAGTATTAGCCACAGGAAACCAAGGCAAAGTGCGCGAAATGGCTGATCTGCTGGTTGATTTCGGTTTTGATGTGGTGGCGCAAACAGAATTAAACGTCCCAGAAGCCGAAGAGACTGGCACCACCTTTATTGAAAATGCGATCATCAAAGCACGACATGCTGCCAAAATCACTGGCTTACCTGCGATTGCCGATGATTCAGGATTAGAAGTGGATTATCTGCAAGGTGCTCCGGGGATTTACTCGGCGCGCTACGCTGGTGAAAATGCCAGTGACCAACAAAACCTAGAAAAATTATTAGCGGCGATGGAAGGCGTACCAGACGAACAACGCACCGCTCGTTTTCATTGCGTGCTGGTTTTCATGCGTCACGAAAATGACCCAACACCATTGGTCTGCCATGGTACGTGGCAAGGTCGCATCTTGCACCAAGCTCACGGCAGTAACGGTTTTGGTTATGATCCGATCTTCTTTGTCCCTGAAGATAACTGCGCTTCAGCTGAACTGCTACCTGCACGTAAAAAGCAGCTTTCACATCGTGGCAAAGCGCTAAAAATGCTATTTAAAACCTTAAGCGAGCAAAATTCATAATGTTGCAACCACCCGCGCTGAGTTTGTACGTGCACATCCCGTGGTGTGTACAAAAATGCCCCTATTGTGATTTTAACTCTCACGCGCTAAAGCACGATATTCCTGAACGTGAATACATTGATGCGCTATTGGAGGATCTCGATACCGATATCGCCAAATATCGCCTTGCAGACCATCCTCGCCCATTGCATTCCATTTTTATTGGCGGTGGTACACCGAGTCTTTTTTCTGCTGAAGGTATTGCTCGCCTGCTACAAGGCATTGAAGCGCGTATTGCGTTTAAGCCTGGGATTGAAATCACTATGGAGGCCAACCCGGGCACTGTAGAAGCTGACCGTTTTGTTGGATATCGACAAGCAGGGGTGACGCGCATCTCGATTGGTGTACAAAGTTTTGAGCCACAAAAACTGGCACGTTTAGGGCGAATTCATGGTCAGCAAGAAGCGGTTAATGCCGCTCAATTAGCTCATCAAATTGGCTTAAACAGCTTCAACTTAGATTTGATGCATGGCTTACCCGATCAAAACTGTGAACAAGCGCTGGCTGATTTAGACAAAGCGATTGCACTAAACCCACCTCATCTTTCTTGGTATCAACTGACCATTGAACCTAATACGGTTTTCTACTTTAAACCGCCTACTTTGCCAGATGATGACGCACTGTGGGATATTTTTGAGCTGGGTCACCAAAAATTGGCCGCCGCTGGGTACGTGCAATATGAAATTTCTGGCTATAGCAAACCCGGCTATCAATGCCAACACAACTTAAATTACTGGCGCTTTGGTGATTATCTGGGGATTGGTTGTGGCGCGCATGGCAAGCTCAGCTTTAACGATGGGCGTATTGTACGCACCACTAAGGTGAAGCATCCGCGTGGCTATCTCAATTTACTCAAACCTTACTTGGATGACGAATTTGAAGTCGCCGCTGCGGATCGCCCTTTTGAATTCTTCATGAACCGCTTTCGCTTGATGGAACCTTGTCCGAAACAAGACTTTGTTGAAACAACTGGATTAAGTTTAAGCGTGATTCAGTCAACGATAGATTGGGCACTAGCCGAACACTATTTAACGCAAACCGCAAGTCACTGGCAAATCACAGAAAAAGGAAAACTGTTTCTTAATGACTTGCTCGAAGCCTTTATGGCTGACGACTAAAAAGATAAACCCAACAGAGATTGGCTAACCTAATCGGTAGCCAATCTTTTGCCAAAAACACGGGCTGTCAGAAAATATTGAACTTAAAAGATAGAGCGACCAATACGCTCAGCCAAGAGTTCTAACATCTTAGTGCCCGCTAAAGAATTACCTGACGCATCAAGCTCTGGCGACCAAACCGCAATCGTCATCTCCCCAGGAACAACAGCAATAATACCGCCACCTACGCCCGATTTACCCGGCATGCCAACACGATAAGCGAACTCTCCTGCGCCATCATACAAACCGCAAGTCGCCAATAAGGCATTGATCTGCTTACTTTGTGTCGGCGTTACTATCGCTTCCTTGGTATGCACGGACACCCCTTTATTCGCCAGATAACTGAAGGTTTTCGCTAATTGAACACAGCTCATTTTAAGTGAACAAGCGTGAAAATAGTTGTGCAGTACCGGGATAACGTCATTATCGAAATTACCAAACGATCGCATCAAATAGGCGATGGCGGCATTGCGATCGCTGTGCATCATTTCTGAAGCCGCTACCACTTTGTCGTATACGATGCCCTCTTCACCGGACAACTGACGTACAAACTCCAGTAAGCGCTGCCGAGGGGCTGATAAACGGCTATGCAGCATATCCGCCACCACAATAGCTCCAGCATTGATAAAAGGGTTACGCGGAATGCCCTGCTCCATTTCAAGCTGGATCATCGAATTAAACGCTTGGCCTGAAGGCTCTTTTCCGACACGAAGCCATAGCTCTTCTGGTTTATAAAGCATCATAGCGAGCGTTAAGCTCAAAGCTTTAGAGATGGATTGAATTGAGAATCCTTCCGTGGCATCTCCAGCCGAAATCACTTCACCTTGATTGGTGTAAACCGCGATCGCCAGCTTGTTATTCGGTACTTTGGCTAAAGCAGGAATGTAATCGGCGACTTTTCCTTTGCCGATCAGTGGGCGAACCTCACACAAAATATCAGCAAGTAGATTGGGTGTTAGCTTCATGGGTGACCTTACCTCGGGTGAGAAATGTTTTTCTCTATTTTTATAATGATTTTCGTAGGGCGCTAAGGCCGAAAAAGCCAACATTACAACAATGTTGGCTTTTCTTTAATCGCTAATTTTGTTGCAGCAACAAAAGTGAGTCGTTACGCGGTGCGTTTATATTTGATATCCCACACACCATGACCTAAACGGTGACCACGCGCTTCAAATTTAGTCAAAGGACGCTCTTCTGGACGAGGAATATAGTCACCTTCTGCGGCAATATTGGCAAAGCCCGGCGCTTGATTCATCACTTCAATCATATGCTCAGCGTAGTTTTCCCAGTCCGTCGCCATATGAAAGATGCCCTCTTCCATTTTTAGTTTTTGACGCACCATTTCCGCAAATTCTAACTGCACAATACGGCGCTTATGGTGACGTTTTTTATGCCAAGGATCAGGGAAGAACAGTTGCAGTGTATGCAGGCTGCCATCAGGGATCATGTGTTCAAATACTTCCACTGCATCATGGCACATCACGCGTAAATTAGTCACGCCAGCATCACGAGCGGCTGACAAACAGGCGCCAACACCTGGGCTATGCACTTCAATACCAAAGAAGTTTTTTTGCGGTGCATTTTTAGCCATTTCAACTAATGAAGCGCCCATACCAAAACCGATTTCTAAAACCACCGGGTTATCGTTACCAAAAACCGCCGCCCAATCGAGCAATTGTGGCTGGAAATCAATACCCATTGTTGGCCAACATTCATTCATTGCCGCTTCTTGGCCTTTGGTTAATCGACCCTCACGACGAACGAAACTACGGATTCGACGCAGTATTTTGCCTTCTTCGGTATATTCGTTGGTGGTTACTTCACTCATTGATCTTGCCTGCACATTGATTAATCAAAGCGGGGATTATCCAAAGAATTATTCTCGGTGCAAGTGTTATCGAAATAAACTTGTTGGATAAATCCACACAATTTGTCCGTTTTACAACGTCACATTTATGTGGTGCAATTTTGCTCCACTAAAACTATAAACCAAAGAGCCTGTCGTGACACCTTTCGCTAACGCCATTTTAAAATGGTATGACGCCTATGGGCGCAAACATTTGCCGTGGCAACAAAACAAAACGGCCTACAGCGTTTGGCTGTCGGAAATTATGCTCCAACAAACTCAAGTCGCAACGGTAATCCCTTATTTCGAACGCTTCATGCAACGTTTTCCAACCGTGATTGATTTAGCCAATGCAGAACAAGACGAGGTACTGCACCTATGGACCGGCCTTGGTTATTACGCGCGTGCGCGCAATCTACACAAAGCAGCCAAAATAGTGGCCAGCGAATATGGCGGTGAGTTTCCCCTTGATATCGAACAGATGAATGCTCTACCGGGTATTGGCCGCTCAACCGCTGCGGCGGTGCTTTCTTCGGTTTATAAGCAGCCGCACGCCATTTTAGATGGTAACGTAAAGCGTACTTTAGCCCGCTGTTTTGCTGTCGAAGGCTGGCCGGGGCAAAAAAAGGTTGAAACTCAGTTGTGGCAACATGCCGAACAAAATACGCCAGCGCAAGATGTTGATAAATATAACCAAGCCATGATGGATATGGGGGCGATGGTCTGCACACGCAGCAAACCGAAATGCACGCTCTGCCCAGTTGAATCTTTTTGCATCGCCAATAAACAAAATAACCCACTCGATTATCCGGGCAAAAAACCAAAAACAGACAAACCAACCAAGCAAACTTGGTTTGTGATGCTACACCATAACCATCAAGTATGGTTAGAACAGCGCCCTCAAAGTGGAATTTGGGGTGGATTATTTTGCTTCCCTGAAAACCCCAATAGCGCCATCGAAGATCAACTTGATCACAGAGCCATCAAAGAGAGCGCTATCCGCTCTATTCGCCCACTCATCGCTTTTCGCCACACGTTTAGCCATTATCATTTAGAGATCACACCGATCTTGGTGGAGTTATCTCAACAACCGAACATCATCATGGAAGCAAGCAAAGGTCTTTGGTATAACTTAGCCCAACCGGAACAAATCGGCTTAGCCGCTCCTGTAAAACAGTTGCTAGAAAGCCTTCCATTTGAAATTAACCCTTAAAACACCGAAGAGGAAGTGACCATGAGCCGCACTGTATTTTGTGCTCGACTAAATAAAGAAGCCGACGGTTTGGATTTTCAACTGTACCCAGGTGAATTGGGTAAACGTATTTTTGACAACATCTCAAAAGAGGCTTGGGCACAATGGCAGCATAAGCAAACCATGCTGATCAACGAGAAAAAACTCAATATGATGGACCCTGAACATCGTAAATTGCTGGAAACCGAAATGACCAACTTCCTATTTGAAGGAAAAGAGGTCCATATCGAAGGCTACACGCCACCAAGCAAATAAGAGATACCTTATTTATTTCGAGGATAATCAATGACATCATGGTAAACGCTCTGATGTCATTTTTGTATTGGGAAGATAATGAGAAAGCTGACTTACTTTTTTATTGCAATGCTACTGGCCGGTTGTAGCCGAGAATTAGTTGAACGCATATACAGCGTCGATTATGAGCCGACCAACCGTTTTGCCAAAAACTTAGCGCAATTACCCGGGCAATTTGTCAAAGATACCGCCGCCTTAGATGCACTGATCGGCAGTTTTTCTGGCAATATTGAAAAACGCTGGGGCAGCAAAGAGATCAAAGTGGCCGGTAAAAGCAACTACGTAAAATATATCGATAATTACCTTAGTCGTTCCGAAGTCAATTTTGCCGAAGGAACCATCATTATCGAAACGGTTTCCCCAACCGACCCCAAAAAGCACCTACGCAATGCCATTATTACCACCTTACTGACGCCTGATGATCCAGCGCACGTTGACCTTTTCTCTTCACAAAATATCGAATTGAATGGTCAGCCATTTTTGTACAACCAAGTGCTTGATCAAGATAAACAACCGATCCAGTGGGGTTGGCGCGCGAATCGATTTGCTGATTATCTTATTGAAAATAAATTAAAAGTTAAGAACGTTGATTTCAAAAAAGCCTACTATGTGGAAATTCCTATGGTAGCGGATCATGCCTCTAAACGAGGTTATAAATACGCCGACATCGTGCACCGAGCCTCGAAAAAATATAACATTCCCGAAGATCTGATCTACGCGATCATAAAAACTGAAAGTAGCTTTAACCCCTACGCCGTCAGTTGGGCCAATGCGTATGGCCTGATGCAAGTGGTTCCTAAAACCGCAGGTCGAGATGTTTTTAAACTGGTCAAAAATAAATCTGGTGAGCCCAGTCCTGAATATCTGTTTGATCCCGAAAAAAATATTGATACGGGAACGGCCTATTTTTATATTCTGAAAAACCGCTACCTCAAAGAGGTCAGCCATCCAACGTCACTCGAATACAGTATGATTTCGGCCTACAACGGCGGCACAGGAGGAGTACTGAATACCTTTAGCAAAGATAGGAAACGAGCGATGAGGGACTTAAATTCACTGCAACCCAATCAAGTCTATTGGGCGCTGACCCAAAAACACCCTAATGCTGAATCGAGAAGGTACTTAGAAAAAGTAACAAAATTCAAAAAGGAATTTAACGCAGGTGGATAAAAAAGCGCAGCTTTGTCTAAATTCGCAGCAAACAAACCGTTTTTTCAAAATATTTCCAAAAAGCAGTTGACGATTGAAGGGAAAATCCGTTTAATAGCGCTCCGTTGCCCGGATAGCTCAGTCGGTAGAGCAGAGGATTGAAAATCCTCGTGTCGGTGGTTCGATTCCGCCTCCGGGCACCACAAATTAAATTGTTGGTGCTTTTGTTAAAGTAGCAGCAAGCAATAAATAAAGTGCGCCGACTTAGCTCAGTAGGTAGAGCAACTGACTTGTAATCAGTAGGTCACCAGTTCGATTCCGGTAGTCGGCACCATTTATTGCCTCGATAGCTCAGTCGGTAGAGCAGAGGATTGAAAATCCTCGTGTCGGTGGTTCGATTCCGCCTCGAGGCACCATTATTTGGTGCGAAGTCTTAGACTTACACAGATAATTCCCCCTTAGTTCAGTCGGTAGAACGGCGGACTGTTAATCCGTATGTCGCAAGTTCAAGTCTTGCAGGGGGAGCCACTTTTAAAGCCAAGTTTAACGACTTGGCTTTTTTATTACCTGTCATATTTATCCAATTCCCTCTACCTCTACAACGATTGAATTATGGGTCAGTCCATTTTCCGTCAAAAACTAAAACCAGTCTGGTGAGTTTGCTCCTTTAGTGTAACCAAGCGGATAAACGTGTGTTTTTCAACGCGCTTTTATTCGCTATTTGCTCCATTCAAAGCTCCTATTTTCTTTTCAACGCCTCTTTCCCTATCTAATCTGACACTAATTTTTAACGAAAATGGGCAAAAACGAGTCACTAAGTATAGAAAAACAACAAACGACATTTTTTTTGCATTTTACTGTTGACGTTAAATGCGAAAAACCTTTTAATACACCCCGTCGCCCGGATAGCTCAGTCGGTAGAGCAGAGGATTGAAAATCCTCGTGTCGGTGGTTCGATTCCGCCTCCGGGCACCACAGTTTCTAAATTGTTGGTGCCTAGCACAGACAATAAAATTAAAGATAAAAATGTGCCGACTTAGCTCAGTAGGTAGAGCAACTGACTTGTAATCAGTAGGTCACCAGTTCGACTCCGGTAGTCGGCACCATTCTTTAAAACCTGTTCCCCCTTAGTTCAGTCGGTAGAACGGCGGACTGTTAATCCGTATGTCGCAAGTTCAAGTCTTGCAGGGGGAGCCACTTTTCATCAATGAGCACTGCTTATTGATTCGGCGCCGACTTAGCTCAGTAGGTAGAGCAACTGACTTGTAATCAGTAGGTCACCAGTTCGATTCCGGTAGTCGGCACCATTTATCTGCATAAGATAAGCAAACATTCGTTCCCCCTTAGTTCAGTCGGTAGAACGGCGGACTGTTAATCCGTATGTCGCAAGTTCAAGTCTTGCAGGGGGAGCCACTTTCTAAAGCCAAGTTTTCAAACTTGGCTTTTTTTGTGTCTTGCGTATGCTCATAATAAAAAGAGCCAGTTTGCACCAGCTCAATCGATTGGAACGTTCGCGGTAATTCACGATAGCCGGTTACTTAAAACCCTTCTCTTTCTTAATCAAATCGTACGCATTTTGGATCTCTTGCGATTTTTCTTTCGCAACGTTCATCATCTCTGGTGGTAAGCCTTTGGCCATCAATTTATCTGGGTGATGCTCATTCATCAATTTGCGATAGGCACGTTTAATCTCTTTAGCATCCGCATCTTTACTCACGCCTAACACATCGTAAGCATCAGTGAGGCGTTCAGCTTGCGCGGCTTGTTGCCACTGCCCAGATTGCTGGTAGCCTTGTTGTTGGCCACCAAAATTTCCGCCTTGTTGAAAACGAAAGGCCGCTTCTTGCATACGCAAGCGTCTTTCCAGTTGATCGGATGAGAAACCCAAACTACGAGCGATTTTGTGCAGTACATTGCGCTCGCTAGGGTGAACATCCCCATCGGCAAACGCGGCTGATATTTGCAATTCGAGGAAAAATTGCAACAAGTCAAAGCGTCCACCCGTCGAAAGGCGCACACGCTCCAACACTTCCTCTAAAGGAAAGCCACTCTCTTTCCCCTCACGAAACGCATCTTGAGCCGCTTTACGTTGCTCACCATGTAAGTTCATACGCTCCATCATGATGGTAGCTAGCTGGATCTCTTCTTTGGTGACTTGCCCCTTCGCTTTAGCAACATGGCCCATGACCGCGAAAGCGGCTTTAAAAAATTCGTCTTGTCGCTCAGTTTGGCTTGGCCCAGAACCAAATGAGCTAGTTTTAAACCCCGCTTGATTCAAACGACGAGCTTTATCAAATTGATGCCCGAGAAACAAACCAAAAAATGCGCCAAACGGTCCTCCAAATAAGAAGCCAAAAAAAGCGCCAAGAATTTTGCCAAAAATATGCATTATGTGCTCTCAATCTATGAATTTTTCAGGAGTAAAGCGGTCTGATAGTGCCGGGAGCTTCAATTTCCTTTATGATAAGAAACGTTTTATTTTACATTCGGCCATCCATCTTCCGAATCAATCAAGTTCAAACAGGATAGTACAACTCGATGTCATGTTTTTCCCGCACCTTGTTAGCCGCTTCAATTAGCGCAGCTCTTTTTGTGCCACAGACTCAAGCAGAAGCTATGTTAGACAATAGTGTGCAGGAAATGCCCGCTATAGATCAATGTTTGATCAACGAACCTGAAGCAGAAAACTCAAGTCAGCAACCGATTAATGTCGAGGCTGATACGCTAGAAGCCGTGAACGGTGAACGCGCAAACTACTCAGGCAATGTGGTCGTTGTTCAAGGTAAAAAACGCATTCTAGCGGATACCGTTACCCTGCATCAGAAAGATAATATTGTAGTTGCGCAAGGTAATGTCAACTTCAGTGACGGTGAAGTAAGGACCATTTCTGATAAAGCAACCAACAATCTTAATACGGATTTAATGACATTAGAGAACACAAAATATCAATTTTTGTGTGAACCCGGCCGTGGTGAAGCTGTGTATATTTCCAAAACGGGTAAGGCCGTTTATGAGATAGAAGATGGTTCTATTACCTCTTGCCCTGAAGGTAATAATGCATGGCGATTGAAAGCATCCAGCATTGATATTGACCAAAATGAAGAGCAAGCCACTTTTTATAATCCGCGCTTCGAGATTCAAAATATTCCGATTTTTTATCTGCCATTTCTTACGGTGCCGATTGGCGACACACGTAAAACGGGATTTTTATACCCTACCGTTTCTTACGGTTCTAGCGATGGTTTTGAAGCCCAAGTACCTATTTATTGGAACTTAGCGCCAAACTATGACCTAGAAACGACCTTTAAATATATGCAAGAACGCGGTACGCAATTAAACAGTGAATTCCGTTATCTGAATGATTTTGGTACAGGTAACATTAAATCTGAATATTTACCTGATGATCAAAAACATCCGGAAAAGGGCAGCCGCTGGGGCTTCCAATACCAACACAGTGGTATTTTCAACCAAGCTTGGAAGTTTGAAATTGACTACTCTCAAGTCAGTGACATTAGCTACTTTAGTGACTTAGACTCAGGTATCGGTAACCGAGAAGATGGTCAGCTTATCCAAGAAGGTAAAGCCACCTACCGGACCCACAATTGGGATTCATCGATACTGGTTCGCGACTTTCAGCTGCTTACAGAAGACAAAACTAGCACCAACCAACCCTATCGCTTGATGCCACAGATTGCGTTTAATTACTATGCGCCCGAATTATTACCGTATTTGAACTTTGATATGGTGAGCCATCTATCGCGTTTTGAAACCGATGCAAGAGGAAAACCTGCAGCCACCCGAGCGCACATTGAACCGGGCTTTACTATTCCTCTCAGTAACACCTGGGGCACTTGGACAACCGAAGCGCGAGTGCTTGGTACTTATTACCAACAAGATCTCAGCGGTGTTGACCTCAATTCGGATAATTATAAAGACCTAAAAGAGAGCGTTTCACGCATCATTCCGGAATTTAGAACTCATGCGGGATTAGTACTGGAAAGAGATACGGTTCTGTTTGATGATTATACGCAGACACTTGAGCCGCAGATTCAGTACCTGTACGTACCGAGAGAAGATCAGCGCAATATCGGGCTGTACGATACAACGCTACTGCAAACCGATTATTATGGTTTATTCCGCAGCCGTAAATATAGTGGTGTCGATTATATTGCCCCGGCAAATCAGATCAGCTACGGTGCCTCTTCACGGTTTTTCGACGATCAGTATAAAGAACGTTTAAATATCTCTTTTGGCCAGATTTTTTACCTCAAAAAAGATCTCAAGAATTCCTCCCCTAATGAGGGAGATAATTCAGCCAACACTTCCAACTATTCGGCTTGGGCCGTCGAAATGGACTTCAACTATGATGATTTACTCTTCTACCATGGCGGGGTTCAGTACGACATTGATAGCAGTAAGATGCAACTGGCCAACAGTACCCTAGAGTACAGAGTGGGTTCTGGATACATTCAAACTAACTATCGTTACGTCACCAAAGAGTATATTGATAATACCGTTGGCGATACAATTACCAATATTAATGCCATTACCAAAGATGGCATTTCACAAGCCGGTTTACTGGCTGGGTATCAGATCTCCAAAAAGTGGAATGCTAGCGGACAGTACTTCTACGATTTAACCACGGAAAAGAGCCTGGAGTGGCTGGCTAACCTAAGCTACACCTCAGATTGTTGGTATATTGGTTTTACTTATAGTAATCAACTGCGGAAATGGGATGGTGATTTTGTTACTGACCCTAATGCTACGCCACTCTACGAAAATAACTTTAGTTTGAACTTTGGTATTGTCGGTTTTGGCACCACGATTGGTGCAGGTTCCGGAATGACGGGCGTAGACAGCGCTGGAAATTCATTAAGTTATGGTCGTCCATTTTTCCTAAACAACTAATTTATTCGGCCTTTGCTTAAGCGTAAAGGCCCTTGCTCATTTTGATAGGACTACAAATGAAATTGTGGAAACACACACTGATTGGATTGATGGCAACATTAAGCCTAAACACCGCATACGCTGCTCCTGTTGAGCTCGATCGCGTCGCCGTCATCGTCAATAGTGGCGTTATTTTACAGAGTGACATTGATGGTGCATTAAAAACCTTGACCATTAATGCAAAGAAAAATGGTCAAACGCTACCCGAAGACACAGTGCTGCGTGAGCAAGTGGTTGAAAAATTGATTATTGATACCATTCAGCAACAAGAAGCACAACGCATTGGCGTGCGCATTGACGATAACCGACTCAGTGACGCTATCGCCGACATCGCGAAAAACAATAATCAAACCCTAGAACAGCTTAACGCTTCTGTTACTGCTGAAGGGCTGACTTATGCCGAATTTCGCGAACAAGTACGTAAAGAAATTGCAGCAAGTGAAGCGCGTAATGCTTTAGTTCGTCGCCGGATCAATATATTACCGGACGAGGTGGACAACTTAGCTAATATTCTTGCGCAAGAAACCAATGCAACGGTGCAATATAAAATCAGCCACATCCAACTGCGTGTTGACGACACTCAAGATAAGGCCGCAGTAGAACAGCAAGCCAAAACCTTAGTCGAAAAACTCAACCAAGGAGCGGATTTCAGCACCATGGCTTATACCTATTCAAAAGGTCCGAAAGCGCTGCAAGGTGGTGATTGGGGCTGGATGCGCAAAGAAGAAATGCCGACAATTTTTGCCGACCAAATCAAAATGCAAAACAAAGGCTCTATTATTGGGCCATTTCGCAGTGGCGTCGGTTTCCACATTCTTAAAATTGATGACGTCAAAGGATTAGAAACCGTCGCGGTCACGGAAGTTAATGCACGCCATATTTTAATCAAACCCACGGTCATTTTAAGCGATGACGGCGTACAAAAAGAGCTACATGACTTCATTCGTCGCATTAAGGCAGGTGAAGCGACCTTTGGTGAATTGGCGCAGCAATACAGCCAAGATCCCGGCTCTGCGGCGCAAAATGGCGAATTGGGTTATCAAACACCGGATCTGTACGTGCCGGAGTTTCAACATCAAATCGAAACATTATCGGTTGGACAAATCAGCGAACCCTTTAAAACCGTTCATGGTTGGCATATTGTTGAAGTGCTTGATCGCCGTGAAGTCGACCGCACCGACTCTGCACTGAAAAACAAAGCTTATCGCATTCTTTTTAATCGAAAATTCAATGAAGAAGCCAGCGCATGGCTACAAGAAATGCGTGCCAGCGCCTTTGTCGAAATTATACAGGACAACCAAGATGACAATTAAACGCATCGTGGTTACCGCTGGCGAGCCCGCGGGTATTGGCCCAGATTTGGTGCTGGCCTTATCAAAAGAAGATTGGGCACATCAACTGGTGGTATGCGCGGACAAAAGCTTGCTTGCAGAGCGCGCTAAAGAGCTCAATATTGACGTTATATTGGAAGACTACTCAGTCACCTCTGCACCAAAACCACAGCAAGCGGGACGGTTAGTAGTGGATCATATTCCCCTCGGCGCACCGGTGATAACGGGGAAACTGAATGAAGCCAATGGACATTATGTATTAAATACATTAGAAAGAGCCGCTTTAGGCTGTATGAATGATGAATTTGATGCTATTGTCACCGGCCCTGTGCACAAGGGGGTGATCAACCGAGCTGGCGTTGCATTTAGCGGCCACACTGAATTCTTTGCAGAAAAGTCTAATACTCCACTGGTGGTTATGATGCTCGCAACAGAAGGGTTGAGAGTCGCGCTAGTGACAACACATATTCCACTGGCTTATGTATCAAAGGCAGTAACGGTCGAGCGGTTAGAAAAAATCATCACTATTTTGCATAAAGATTTGGTGGAAAAATTTGCCATTGCTCAACCCAAAATTTATGTGTGTGGTTTAAACCCACACGCGGGAGAAGATGGCTGTCTAGGCCGTGAAGAGATAGAAACCATCACTCCAACACTAGAAAAAATTCGTCAGCAAGATGGCATTAATTTGATTGGCCCACTACCAGCCGACACCATCTTCAATGACAAATACTTGCAAGATGCCGATGCTGTTTTAGGCATGTATCACGACCAAGTCCTGCCCGTATTAAAGTACAAAGGCTTTGGTCGTTCAGTAAATATTACTCTTGGTCTACCCTTTATAAGAACATCGGTCGATCATGGCACCGCACTCGAATTGGCAGGGAAAGGGCTTGCGGATACAGGGAGCTTTAGAACAGCACTCGCCTACGCGATTGACTTGGTAGAAAAGAAACCTAATTAATTTCGAGAAAACTATGAGAAATGATGTCCACTTAGGGCACAAAGCGCGTAAACGTTTTGGTCAAAACTTCCTAAACGATCCATACATTATTGATGGCATCGTCTCTGCGATTAACCCTCGTCCGGGACAAAATTTGGTTGAGATCGGCCCCGGTCTTGGAGCGATAACTGAGCCAGTCGGCCGCGAAGTGGATAAATTCACTGTTATTGAGCTAGACCGTGACTTAGCTGAACGCCTACGCAACCACCCAGAATTATCGAGTAAATTGACGATTCACGAAGGTGATGCGATGCGTTTTGACTTCACGCAGTTGGTGAAACCGAATAATAAACTGCGCATTTTCGGCAACTTGCCATACAACATTTCAACGCCATTAATGTTCCACTTATTTGAATTTCATAAAGATATTCAAGATATGCACTTCATGTTGCAAAAAGAAGTGGTCAATCGTTTAGCTGCCGGTCCCGGCAGTAAAGCTTACGGGCGCTTAACGGTTATGACGCAGTATTTCTGCAAAGTGGTTCCTGTGTTGGAAGTTCCGCCAACGGCTTTTGTACCGCCACCGAAAGTTGATTCAGCCGTGGTGCGTTTGGTGCCTTATGAAGTACTGCCGCATCCCACGACAAACATGAAATGGTTAGAGCGTGTCTGCCGAGATGGTTTTAACCAACGTCGTAAAACCGTACGTAACTGCTACAAAGGTTTGATTGAAGTGGAAACGCTAGAAGAACTTGGGGTCAACCCTGGCATGCGCCCGGAAAACCTAACACTTGAACAGTTTGTTGCTATGGCAAACTGGTTAGACGCTCATCACGCCTAATAACGATTGAGCGATAAACGGCCAATGTCTATCGCTCATCTATAAAAACAAGGAGTTAACATGGATATCTCTGAACCTTGTATCAAAATCCAAGTCCATACCCAGTATCTCCCCGAGCAGTCCAATCCCGATTTACACCGCTATATCTTTGCCTATGTGATCACCATCCGTAACCTCAGCAACCAGCAGGTACAGCTGATGAGCCGCCGTTGGCTAATTACCGATGCGAATGGCAAACAGATGTCTGTGGAAGGTGATGGCGTGGTCGGGGAACAACCGATTATCTTGCCCAATGATGAGTACCGCTATAACAGTGGTACGGCGTTAGAAACGCCAGTCGGTGTTATGCAAGGTCATTACATTATGTTAGATGAAGCGGACGCTGAATTTATTGTTGAAATTGAGCCTTTTCGTCTCGCTATTCCTAATGTTTTAAATTAAAAGAGGTAGCCGTGGCGAACTATATTGTCGGCGACATTCAAGGCTGTTTTGATGAACTACAGTGTTTATTGGCTCAAGTGCAATTCCAACCACAACAAGACACACTGTGGGTAGCTGGCGACTTAGTTGCAAGAGGCCCTAAATCTCTAGAAACGCTACGTTTTATCAAACAATTGGGTAGTGCGGCACGTATCGTTCTAGGCAATCACGATCTTCACCTACTGGCCGTCTCGCTGGGCATCCACCCATGTAAACCTCGTGATAAAACCTTACCCATATTACAAGCGAACGATGCAACAGAGCTGCTCACTTGGTTGCGCCATCAACCGCTCCTCGCTGAACATGCTGACTTTGTTATGTGCCATGCGGGGATTTCTCCTCTGTGGGATCTTGAAACTGCACGTCAAGCAGCAAAAGAAGTCGAAAGTATTTTGCAAAGTGATCGTTGGCGTTGGCTTATCGAGCAAATGTACAGCAACACACCTGATATGTGGAGCTCGAAGCTAGAAGGGATTGATCGCTATCGCTATACCATCAATGCCTATACTCGGATGCGTTTTTGCTTTGCTGATGGGCGTCTTGATATGGCGTGCAAACTTCCCCCTCAAGAAATAAAAGATGAAGAATTGTTACCGTGGTTTGCCCTACCCAAACGCCTTAAACTCGATAAAACAGTCCTATTTGGCCACTGGGCTGCGTTAGAAGGTTACCGCAGCGACGAAGTGATAGGGCTTGATACTGGCTGTGTGTGGGGAGGATGTTTGACCATGCTACGCTGGGAAGATAAACACTACTTCACTCAACCAGCGTTAACCCATAAAGGCTAACGAATAAAAAGATTCGGATCGTTGCTTAATATCGATCCGAAATCCTCTATTGCTTATCAAAAACCACAAACTGCATGTTGTGAGCATTTTTGTCATCCGCTTGATACATTTCACGATGAACTTCTTGCCACTCACTCCCCCACTCGGGAAATTGCGTATCTCCCTCAATATTTAAGTCAATAAAGGTGAGGTATAGTTTATTGGCCTGTGGCATACAGGCTTGATAGATAGAGCCGCCACCAATGATCATCACTTCATCCACATGACCCGCAACCTCAATGGCTTCTTCAATCGAAGAGACAATACTCACCCCTTCAATTGCCAATGAAGCATCACGACTGATCACGATATTATGGCGACCGGGTAACGGGCGACCAATAGACTCATAAGTTTTTCGCCCCATGATCACTGGTTTGCCCAATGTACAGCGTTTAAACCATGCAAAATCGGCCGGTAAATGCCATGGCATTTGATTGTCTTTACCAATAATCCGGTTGTCTGCCATCGCGGCAATCATGCTGATGATCATAAATAAGATCCTAAAGTGTCATCACGAAAAATAGCCCATGCCCTTACACTATGGGTTTGCGCCGATAGAATAACAAACCCGGAACCGCAAGGCCAACCGCTAAGCCCGCGATAATAAACATCGCTTTTAAAAAATTATCCATCAGTATCGCCAGCAGCTCTGGCGTAAAACCAAGATGGTTAATTTCAACCATTGCAATCATCGCTTTAAAGGCAAAAACCCCGGGAACCATTGGGATCAAAGCCGCTACCGTAAACACTTTAGGGTGGGCTAAAAATTTACGCGACCAACGCACGCCAATCATTCCAACGATAGTTGCAGCAAAAAAAGTCGCCCACTCAATGGGAATTCCAAATTGCATCATTAAGTAACGTGAGCCATGACCAATCGCACCACCTAACGCACAATATTTTAGAGCTGGTACAGGAACATTAAACACCAAAGCAAAACCAACGGCTGGGATTGCAGCAAAAAACATATCATTGGCTAAACCGAGTAATAAATTCATCCAATCCATCGCTACCACCCCCATACACCCGTCACGCTCATCGCCGCAACGATGCCCAAACTCGTTGCCAGCGTCAGCAAACTTGCCATCACAAAACGGGCAATACCCATATTGATATAACCTTTAAGCATATCCGCGACCGCATTAATTAAAGGAAAACCGGGGACTAACATCAGTACAGAAGAAGCCATCACAATGGTTGGTTTATTGCCTAGTTGGTAGATGATAGCTTGCGCTGAAATGATCGAAGTAACAAATGAGGTCACCGTAAAGTTGACGAGCGGATTAAATTGGCGATGCCCAATCTCTTGGCGCACAATCATACCCGCCGCAGAAGCAATGAACGTCATCGTAAACACAGTCCAATCTCCGCCAGCTAAACGAGCAAATGCAGCACAAGAAAGACCAATCATCACCACAACCAACCAACGGTTGTAGCGTTCAGGGCTGATCTGATTGAGTTTTTTCTGCGCAAGGGAATAATCTAAAATCCCTTTTTCCATCATGATGCAGATGCGCTGGACTTGCGTCACTACCCGCATATTGATCCCACGATCAGGACAACGGCGCGCAGTCGTAATGCAATGGCCATCGTAAACCGTGGTTAGCACAAGTGAACTCGCCGAGAGCGATACTTCCACTTCACTCATGCCACACGCCGCTCCCATGCGACGCATAATATCGCCCACCAGTGTACTTTCCGCACCATGAGCCAACAACATTTGCCCAGCTTGGGCGATCAATCGAGAAACAAGCCTCTGTTTGGATGTCATGATTCCTTTCCGAACGTCCTAAAAGCCCAATAGTGTGCCCGAAATTGGGTGCTTTAAATATGATTTAGCTATAAAAAAGCCGCAATAATTATTGCGGCTCAATCAATTCAGGAAAATTAATCACGAACATAGATAACGTGACCGTCATCTTCTTCGTCGTCCCAATCATCCCAGTCATCACCATCTTCAGTGATCACATTTTGGCTGTTCATCTCATCTTTATGGTAATCATCCCACATGAAATCGACTTTCTGAGCTTCACTGAGCTCTTCCTGCTCACGAGGTAACGTTTCCATATAGTCAGCCAACTCACGGCACAAATCCGCCGTACCTTGTTGGTTTACTGCCGAAATTTTGAAGTATCGCCCTTCCCAAGCCAGCGCATCTAAGATCTCTTGGATCTTTTCATCGGCTTCTTCTTCAAGCATCAGATCAACTTTGTTGAACACCAACCAACAAGGTTTTTGTGACACTTTTTCACTGTATTGCTCTAGCTCATCAAAGATGGTCAGCGCATTTTGCGCAGGATCACTTTGATCAATAGGAAGAATGTCGATCATATGCAGCAACACTCGGCAACGTTCTAAGTGCTTTAAGAAGCGAATACCTAAACCAGCACCATCGGCCGCGCCTTCAATCAAGCCCGGAATATCAGCGATCACGAAACTTTTCTCAGGAACCACACTCACGACACCCAAACTTGGGATCAGCGTAGTGAAGGGGTAATCAGCGACTTTTGGCTTCGCTGCTGAAACAGAACGAATAAAGGTTGATTTACCCGCATTCGGCAAGCCAAGCATACCCACGTCAGCTAACAATAAAAGCTCAAGGCGTAATTCGCGCACCTCACCTTTTTTACCCATGGTTTTTTGGCGTGGTGCACGGTTAACGGATGACTTAAAGCGAGCATTACCTAAACCATGCCAGCCACCTTTAGCGACCATCACTTTTTTGCCATGCTCTGCAACTTCACCCACAACTTCATTGGTGTGAATGTCAACCGCTCGAGTCCCAACAGGCACCTTCAAAGTAATGTCTTTACCGCGCTTACCTGTACAGTTAGCACCACCACCATTTTGGCCGCGCTCAGCAGCGTAAAAGCGTTGGAATCGGTAATCAACCAAGGTATTTAAGTTTTCATCGGCTTGGATATAAACGTCGCCGCCATCGCCGCCATCGCCGCCATCAGGGCCGCCTTTCGTCACGAATTTTTCACGCCAAAAGCTCACGACACCGTTACCGCCATCACCCGCTTCGACTTTAATTATCGCTTCATCAACGAATTTCATTTGTTACTCCACGCTCTTTGCGTTGCGATATCATTGTCACACAATGATATAAATTCTAGCAGATACACATTCAGGATCGACCGTGATCATCCTTCGTTTTATCCACAATTGGAACACATAAGGAGAAACTCTAGTGATTAGAGTGTCTTCTTTTCTGTTCGGCTGATAAATAAAAAACCCCACCGTAACGGCAGGGCTTTTGAGTTCAGTTAGGTATAAATTTATTCAGCGTCGATGCTAACAAATTTACGGTTTTTAGGACCTTTAACTTCAAATTTCACTTTACCTTCAGTAAGAGCGAAAAGAGTATGGTCTTTACCGATACCAACGTTAGTGCCTGCGTGGAACTTAGTACCACGTTGACGAACGATGATGTTACCTGCAAGAACAGATTCACCACCGAAACGCTTAACACCAAGACGTTTGCTTTCTGAATCGCGGCCGTTACGAGTAGAACCGCCAGCTTTTTTGTGTGCCATTGTTAAACTCTCCTAAATTACTTAAGCGTTGATGCCAGTGATTTTCACTTCAGTGAACCACTGACGGTGGCCTTGTTGTTTACGAGAGTGTTTACGACGACGGAACTTAACGATTTTAACTTTATCGCCACGACCGTGTTGTACTACTTCAGCAGTAATTTTACCGCCTTCAACAAGAGGTGCCCCAACAGTGATTTGCTCACCGTTAGCAACTAGTAGAACTTTATCAAATTCAACAGTTGCACCAGTTTCAACGTCTAATTTCTCTAAACGAAGAGTTTGACCTTCGCTTACACGGTGTTGTTTACCACCAGATTGGAAAACAGCGTACATATTTTACTCCGCTCTTTCCGCACAGCCGTATGCTTTTTATTTGAGCAATTTGGGTGTGCGCTAAACTAATCATCAATAGGGCGCAGATTCTACGCGAATGAGTACCCCAAGACAAGCCATATTTTGAAAAAATTGGCGAAAAGCTAATCGCCAATGAAAAGTGGCGCAATCATGCCTTTAAGCCTTGTATTAATCAACGTTTTTTAGTGTATTATTCGAGAATTATAGAAGAACACAACACCTTATAGGTTCTAACTTCAGCCGGATTAACCATGGATTTTAAAGCTATCCAAACGCTTACTGCCGATGACATGGCAAAAGTGAATGAAACGATTCAAGCTCAGCTCAACTCTGATGTATCTTTAATCAATCAATTAGGATTCTACATCGTCAGCGGGGGTGGGAAACGCCTGCGTCCTTTGCTGGCTATTTTGTCGGCTCGAGCCCTTGGTTATCAAGGTGAAGCGCACACGACTGCCGCTGCATTTATTGAATTCCTCCACACGGCAACCTTGCTGCATGACGACGTTGTCGATGAGTCGGATATGCGCCGTGGCAAGGCAACAGCGAACGCGGCATTTGGCAATGCAGCGAGCGTGTTAGTGGGGGATTTCATCTACACGCGTTCCTTCCAAATGATGACTACACTAGGATCGTTAAGGATCCTTGAGCTGATGAGCGATGCGGTGAACGTTATCGCTGAAGGCGAAGTGCAACAATTGATGAACTGTAATGATCCAAACACTACCGAGGAAAATTACCTACAGGTGATCTACTCGAAAACGGCGCGTTTGTTTGAAGCAGCGACCCAGATTGGTGCGATATTAAGTAACGCTTCTCCTGAAATTGAAACGGCACTACAGAACTATGGTAAGTACCTTGGCACAGCTTTCCAGCTCATTGATGACGTGATGGATTACACCTCTGATGGCAGTGAAATGGGCAAAAATGTGGGCGATGATTTAGCGGAAGGCAAACCAACACTTCCTCTATTGTACGCAATGCAGCATGGTACACCCGAACAAAAAGAGATGATCCGTGAGGCCATCGAAAAAGCCAATGGCATGGAACAGCTTGATGAGATTCTAGCGGCAATGAAACAGACAGGCTCGCTTGAATACACAACCAACAAAGCGCTAAAAGAAGCCGATAAAGCGATCAATGAGCTGTCTATCCTGCCAGAAAGTGAATATAAACAAGCACTGATAGCTCTAGCTCATATGGCTGTGAATAGGACAAAGTAGAACAGCAGCTAGCTTGGACGAAGAATCGACCTTTGCCTAGAAATGCACCGCTACAAAAAGAGCCTCAATTGAGGCTCTTTTTGATTCTAAGCGTTATTTAAAACCCGCCTTGCCAAATCATGCCAAATGCAAAAACAGCCACGATCGTTAAAGCACAAGCTCCTAACTTTTCTTTGCCTTGAAAAGGATGAATGCCCTGCTCTCGTTTGGCTTTCATGTAGAAATAGAGCCCAGGTAAGTAGAGTAGCGCGGAGAGCATCAAATAGTGAAAACCAGAGGCATACAAAAGCCAAATCCCATAAATGGTGGCACAAGAACCTATCACCAGAAGTTTGCCTTTATTCTTCTGTTCAATCGCGATCTTTAACGTAAAGGCACCGATCAAAAAATAGGGAACAAGGATCATTTCTGAAGCGAAGATCAGCAGCGTATCGTAGGTACTGCCTGCGTACATCACCAGAATCAGTGAGACCTGAATGCAAATATTGGTTAGAGTTAACGCTTTTACTGGGCTCCCCGCTTCGTTTTGCTGGGCGTAGATGGCAGGAAACATCTTATCTCTAGCACATAAAAATGGCGCTTCGGAGGCCAGGACCGTCCAGCTAAGAAAAGCACCGCACACCGAAATAATTAAGCCAACACCGATAATGTACTCACCCCAAGGACCAAGAATAGTCGTCAGCACTTTGGCCATTGAAGGGTTCTGATATTGCGCCAATTCAACCGGTTTAATCACGCCCATCGACAATAAGGTGACCAATACATAAATGGTCAACGCCGTAAGCAAACCGAGAATAGTCGCTTTACCGATATCAGCACGGTGGCGAGCGCGGCTTGACACAACAACCGCTCCCTCTATTCCGATGAACACCCATACCGTGATCAACATGGTGCTTTTTATTTGATCCAGCAGATCATGGCCAACACCGAAGTGTAAGCCTGTAAAATCCAATGTGAATTTGTCCCAAGAAAAAGCAAAAGCGGCACAAATGATGAACAACACGAGAGGGATCATTTTAGCAAAGGTGGTAATCAGATTAATGAATGCGGCCGTTTGTACTCCTTTTTTGACCAACGCATGCACCAACCAAAGTAATACCGATGCACTCCCAATGGAAAGCCACGTATTACCCGCCCCAAACATCACGTTATCTGGTGTATCAAACAACATGCCTAAGGTACTAAAAACAATTACCAGATAAGAGACATTAGCCACCATGGCGCTAAACCAGTAACCCCATGCGGAACAAAAACCCGCAAAGTCACCAAATCCTTCTCGAGCAAAACCAAATACGCCACTATTAATATGAGGTTTATGAATGGCAAGTTGTTGAAAAGAGAGCGCGAGAAAGATCATACCAACGCCGGTGATCCCCCAACCGATCATTACCGCCAAAGGGCTGGCGACTGAGGCCATGTTTTGTGGCAGGCTAAAAACACCAGCGCCAATCATTGAACCAATGACCAGTGCTGTCAGTGAGCCCAAACCAAGCTTATTATCCATGGGAACTATCCAGTGAGTGTTTACACATTAGAGGAAGGCGCTATTTTAGAGAACATATTTACCAGACATCAATCCCTATGTGATCGCGGTCACTGAGATAGTGAGTCAATAGTCAAATTCATTGCTAGGGATCAAAAAGTTTGTAAGTTCACGACGAAAATAATGCACTGCTCAGTAAAAAAAACCGCATATTACACAGTTCAAAGCATCATCATACAAAAATATTGGTAAAAACCATAAAAAATGCCGCTTGGATGAGCAAGCGGCATTTTTGTATAAGATAAGGTTATTCTTTATTTGGCGAAATCAACACCTAGCTGAATATCACCTTTCAGTGTTGTCAGCATTCCATCTAACGCGGCTTGTTCATAGGCACTCAATGCACCATAGCTCAACACTTCTTCGACACCCTCTTTACCGAGTTTAATCGGTTGTGCAAAGAATGAAGCATGCTCACTACCACCGTCAACGTAGGCACATTCCACAACACCTGGTTCACCTTGCAGTGCTTTGACTAATGATAAGCCAAAACGGCAAGCCGCTTGACCCATTGACAGTGTTGCACTGCCGCCACCCGCCTTCGCTTCCACCACTTCGGTGCCTGCGTTTTGAATGCGCTTAGTTAGGGCTTCCACTTCTTCGGCCGTGAACTCAACCCCTTCAATTTGCGAAAGCAAAGGAAGGATAGTGACGCCTGAGTGGCCGCCAATCACAGGCACAATAATCTCGCTAGGGTTTTTATCTTTTAGCGCCGCGACAAACGTTTCTGAGCGGATCACGTCCAACGTTGTCACACCAAATAACTTACGCTTGTCGTAAACGCCTGCTTTTTTCAAGACTTCCGCTGCAATAGGTACTGTTGTATTAACAGGGTTGGTGATAATGCCCACACAGGCTTTTGGACAGACAACCGCAATCTTTTCAGCCAACGCTTTCACAATGCCAGCGTTAACATTAAACAGATCCGCACGATCCATACCCGGCTTACGAGCGACACCAGCAGAAACAAGGACTACATCCGCACCTTCAAGCGCAGGTGTTGGATCTTCTCCAGCATAGCCTTTGATCGATACGGGAGTAGGAATGTGGCTTAGATCGGCAGCAACGCCCGGAGTCACCGGTGCGATGTCATACAGCGCCAGATCGGAACCAGCAGGAAGATGGTTTTTAAGTAGAAGTGCTAGGGCTTGACCGATGCCACCAGCGGCACCAATAACAGCTACTTTCATCGTAGTTCTCCTTGAGAATAAATCTCTTATAAATGTTTTTGTGTAGGGTATTTTTAAGCTAGAAAACTATAGCAATCACAATATGATTACAATCAATTAACGCTAGCTTTGCGACCTCGCGCAATTCGCTAAAATCGTGCTACAGCACCGATGGCAATTATGACCTTGTTTATCTTTACCGACAAAGAGTTAAGTTGCCATTCGACCAAAGTTTTACATAAAAGTTTACAGTGACCTTTTAGACACTTTTGGACGATAATTTGGCGATGACTGCATAGCTATGCGAGAATATGCAGCAATAAATGGCTAATCGAAGACGATAACTATGCGCAACAATAATGATAAGCAAGATAATCTGGTTCGTGCTTTTAAAAATCTATTAAAAGAAGAACGTTTTGGATCTCAAGGTGACATTGTCGATGCCCTGCGTAATGAAGGGTTTGATAATATCAACCAATCCAAAGTATCTCGCATGCTGACTAAATTTGGCGCGGTACGCACTCGCAACGCAAAAATGGAGATGGTCTACTGCCTTCCTGCTGAACTCGGTGTACCAACCGTATCAAGTTCACTGCGCGAATTAGTGCTAGATATAGATCACAATGCCGCGCTGGTAGTGATTCATACCGGGCCAGGGGCGGCGCAGCTTATTGCTCGGTTACTTGATTCTCTGGGCAAATCAGAAGGCATCTTGGGTGTGGTGGCCGGTGACGATACCATTTTTATCACACCGACACTGAACGTAACGACAAAGCAGCTGTTTGATTCAGTCTGTGATCTGTTTGATTACGCAGGGTAATTTGTCACTAAACGCATTTCATCTCACTCTCTAGTAGAATCACACTGAGTCAAGTTGGCGTGATTCTCTTCACATCTTCAGCAATAAGTTGTCACAGCAGAAAGAGGAATAACTCCTTGATAGGCAAGCTATTGCCATATTTTGGCTCTGACAATGACGCTTATTGATAGCCAATTTCGCTACATTTTTTAACATTCCTGTAATTATGTGTCGATTTTTTGGTATTATTTAGCCACTTTTTCAACATACGGATTGAAAAAGATGCCGTTTCTAGATGAGGAAACTCCCCCGATACCCAAACAACTTGAAGTTGCGGGTAGGCGGCAAGTCAGTCAGTCGTCATAAGCATGGATAATTCTGTGATTGGGGTGAACGAACGTAGCCAACACCACAGCAACTTCAGGTGGGAAGGGTGTAACAACAATTATCTATGGGGTTAATAATGAATAAGGAAAGAAAATTCATGGCATTGAATAAATTGATTAAAGTTGGAATTATTGCAGCAGCGGTCATGGGTACAGGTACGTTAAGCGCACAAGAGTTCATTACGATTGGTACAGGATCCGTCACTGGTGTTTACTACCCGACAGGTGGTGCTATTTGTAAGCTGGTTAATAAAGGGCGTAAAGATCACAACATTCGCTGCTCAGTAGAATCAACGGGCGGATCGATCTACAACGTGAACACGATTCGTGCAGGTGAACTCGATTTCGGTATTGTTCAATCTGACTGGCAGTACCATGGTTATAACGGTACCAGTGAATTTGCCGAGCAAGGCCCGAATAAAAAACTGCGCGCAGTATTTTCCCTTCATACCGAACCTTTTAATATCATTGCCCGCACCGATTCAGGCATTGAAAACGTGGCTGACTTGAAAGGTAAACGTGTCAACATTGGTAACCCAGGTTCTGGTGACAGGGCTACCATGGCAGTGGTGATGGATGCATTTGGTTGGACCAATGACAGCTTCAAACTGGCTTCTGAGCTCAAAGGCTCTGAGCGCTCTCAAGCATTGTGCGACAATAAAATAGATGCCTTTATTTATATGGTTGGCCATCCAAATGGTTCAATCAAAGAAGCAACGACCTCATGCGATGCAAAACTCGTCTCTGCTACTGGCCCTGAAATTGAAAAAATTGTTGCCAATAACCCTTACTACGCTTACAGCACGATTCCTGCTGGCATGTACCGTGGAACAGATAAAGATGTAACCAGTTTTGGTGTGGCTGCGACCTTGGTATCAAGCACTGATGTGTCTGATGAAGTCGCATACAATTTGGTCAAAGCGGTATTTGAAGATTTTGATACCTTTAAACGTCTTCACCCTGCCTTTGCTAACTTGAAAAAAGAAGACATGGTGAAAGCGGGGATCTCCATTCCTCTTCACCCTGGCGCAGAAAAATACTACAAAGAAATCGGTCTGCTAAAATAATTTCGCATCGCGAAAACCAACAATAGCGATACCGAATCAAAGGAGGCTGAACGTCTCCTTTGATTGCCCTTTCAGTCACGAGCGATATGCCCTTTATCCCTTGGCGTTATGGTCAGCGATGATGGCCTGTCCTCTTACGTTTACAACGACTCTCTGGGCACATTTGGGTTTTAAATGATTTAACAACCCACCTTTTGTTCTGTTCCGCAATAGCCCACTTCTCATTAGCAGTGAATTGACCCTGTGACCAACCGAGACGTAGGCAGCCAATAATAAGGATAACGTACATGACGAAGACACTTACTCCGTCAACCGATGTGCAGGAAATGGTAGCGCAATCTGATACCGGCGCAAGAAACCCTCACGGCTTGCCGGGGCGCATTTTGTGGTTTGTCCCACTATGTTGGTCACTATTCCAACTTTGGTATGCTTCACCGCTGCCCTTTATTTTTAACTTTGCCATCTTAAACGATACGCAAGCACGAGCCATTCACCTCACATTCGCTGTCTTTCTCGCCTTTACTGCCTACCCTGCGTTAAAGAACTCACCACGCGATCGCATTCCATTGATTGATTGGATTTTGGCATTGGCGGGCAGTTTCTCTGCTGCTTACATCTATTTATTTTACAATGAGTTGGCTGGTCGCTCTGGTGCGCCAACCTTGATTGATATAGCGGTCTCCGTCACAGGAATGGTGCTATTACTTGAAGCAACACGTCGAGCGTTAGGACCACCGCTAATGTTGGTCGCAGCACTCTTTTTGCTCTACACCTTTGGTGGCCCCTACATGCCGGATGTGATCGCTCATAAAGGAGCGAGCCTAAACAAAGCGATGTCTCATTTATGGCTGACCACTGAAGGGGTTTTTGGGGTGGCTCTTGGGGTTTCCACCTCTTTTGTGTTCTTGTTTGTTCTATTTGGCGCAATGCTTGAACGAGCTGGCGCAGGTTCCTATTTTATCAAAGTAGCCTTTTCACTGCTGGGCCACATGCGAGGCGGTCCCGCGAAAGCAGCGGTTGTAGCCTCAGGCTTATCGGGGCTAGTGTCTGGCTCATCGATTGCAAACGTAGTTACCACCGGTACTTTTACCATTCCCTTGATGAAACGTGTCGGCTTTCCCGGAACAAAGGCGGGCGCTGTTGAAGTAGCCGCTTCCACCAATGGCCAATTAACCCCGCCTATCATGGGTGCTGCCGCATTTTTAATGGTGGAATATGTCGGTATTTCCTATGTTGAAGTGATCCGTGCGGCGCTACTGCCAGCGCTTATCTCTTATATTGCCTTAATTTATATTGTCCATTTGGAAGCCTGCAAAGCAGGAATGAAAGGCCTACCTCGCCGTCATACACCGACATGGGTGCAAAGCTTACTTTCATTTACGGGTACTATTTTAGGGCTTTGCGTTCTCAGCGCTGTTGTTTACTACGGCATTGGTTGGACCAAAGAGGTGTTTGGTGACGCCGCTACTCCAATTGTTACGGTCGCGCTTTTACTGACTTATGTCGCTCTGATTAAAATTTCGTCTCGCTACGCCTCAGAAAGTGCAATGGATATGGATATCCAAGAAGTACCCGACCCTGGGCCGACGGTAAAATCAGGGCTTCATTACCTGCTACCTATTGTGGTGCTAGTATGGTGTTTGACGGTCGAGCGCTTCTCGCCTGGATTATCCGCTTTTTGGGCCACGATATTTATGGTCTTCATTTTGATCACTCAGCGACCAATCATGTCGTTACTCAATAAGAGCAACGATTTGAACACGCAAGTGAAGGCTGGGTTTGTTGATCTTGCCGAAAGCTTGGTTTCGGGCGCACGGAATATGATTGGCATTGGCGTGGCAACCGCAGCCGCAGGAACCGTCGTTGGTGTCGTAACCTTGACTGGCATCGGCTTAGTGATGACCGATTTTGTTGAGTTTATCTCCGGTGGCAGTGTCATACTGATGCTGATTTTTACCGCCGTGATCAGCCTCATTCTTGGTATGGGCTTACCGACCACCGCCAACTACATCGTCGTATCAACCTTAATGGCTCCCGTCATTGTGACACTGGGAGCCGCTCATGGTCTTATCATCCCATTGATTGCCGTACACTTATTTGTGTTCTATTTCGGCATTTTGGCAGATGACACCCCACCAGTTGGCTTGGCGGCATTTGCCGCAGCTGCTATCGCTAAATCAGACCCTATTCGTACAGGTATTCAAGGGTTTGCTTACGATATTCGTACCGCCATTTTGCCCTTTATGTTCGTATTCAACACTCAACTACTGCTAATGGGCATTGATACATGGTGGCACTTAGCGTTAACCATTTTCTCGGCCATTACCGCAATGCTGCTGTTTTCTGCTGCGACTCAAGGTTGGTGGCTCACTCGCAATAAGTGGTGGGAAACCGTCTTGCTGTTGGTGCTGACGTTCTCGTTCTTCCGACCCGGTTTTTGGTGGGACATGATTTATCCTGCGACCGAACTGCACCCAGGCACAGAGATAGCGCAAATTGTAGAAAACCTCGATGTGGGTCAATCGATAGAGCTTATCGTCGCTGGTGAAACCATTGAAGGTGATTACTTGTCAAAAACAGTACTACTCCCTTTTGATGATCAAGCGTCAACGGCAGAACAGCGTATTCAATCAATGGGGCTAACCCTGAAAGAAACCAGTAATCGTATGCTGGTGGATATGATTGAGTTTGGTAGTCCAGCTGAAGCCGCAGGTATAGATTTTGATTGGGAAATCCGCTCAGTTGTGTTGGAAAGCCAACGGCCAATGAAAGAGTGGGTTTTCTTACCTGCATTATTATTAGTGCTGACGCTAGCTTGGAATCAAAAACGCCGTATGAGAACACAAGAAATACGCGCTTAATCAATATGCCTAGCACAAGCTAGGCATATACTTTACGGAAACAAGGTGCTCTAAAGCACCCTATCGTAGATGAGATAATCCATAATGTATAAACACATCCTTGTTCCAGTGGACCTTAATGAAAAAGGCTTTTCTGACAAAGCCGTTGAACTTGCTGTTTGGCACGCGACACATTCCAATGCTGAAATTCATCTTTTAAATGTATTACCTGGTATCCACATGTCGATGGTCGCCACATACTTCCCGAAAGATGCCGCGGCGAAAATGAAAGAAGACGTCAAGCAACAGCTAAAACAGTTTGCTGCTCAACATATCGCTGACGAAATAATCTACAAACTGCATGTAGCTGAAGGTAAAGCCTACACCACCATTTTAGATTACGCAGAAAAGCTCGGAGCTGATTTGATTATCATGCCAAGCCATAAACGATCGAAGATCGATAAAGTGATGCTGGGATCGGTGGCCAGTAAAGTAGTGCAAAACTCGCCAATCAATGTACTGGTTGTCAAACCGCAAGGATAGAAACCCTGCATCGTCATAAAAAAGCGCATGAGGCGCTTTTTTTATGCCAACGATAAGCGCCTCAGTTAGGAATTGGCTATCAAACTAATAGGTTCAATTATCTTTACTTGTTGAGAATAATTATCAATAATGTTTACATCAACCCGATAACCGTTTAGGTGAACATTATGAAAAAAACGCTTAGCTTTGCCGCGATCCATTTCAGTATTGCGTTTACCGTCGTTTATCTACTTACGGGCGACATTATTCTTGGTAGTCTGATTGCCATGCTTGAGCCGATGGTCAATACCGTTGCTTTTTACTTTCATGAAAAAGTATGGGCACACTACGCCCCGCTGCGCCGCTACTCACAATCAGCTAAAATTAAAACAGGTAGCTTTGCTGTAGTACACTTTAGTGTTGCATTTAGCGTGGCATATATCATGACAGGAAGTTTTATCATTGGTGGTGTGTTAGCCATGATCGAACCGAGCATTAATACGTGTGCTTACTACTTCTACGAGAAGTTCTGGCAAAAGAGGCATCCGCAAGAATGGTCAGCAATGAAATGCTCTCATTAGCTGTACGTTGATCAGATAGGAAAATGGGTAACACAGAGATCTTCGCTTAACGCGATATGGAAGGATTGCTGCTGACCATCAAGTTGCACCGATAAGGTATACAAATCATTCGGGTTAAGCTGTGTAAGATCTGCGTACTTCGGCGCTTCCACTTGAAATAAAGCACTGGCGTGCTGATGGCGCACATCAATAGGTAACTGATAGCTCATACCATTAAATTTCACCACCGCGGAAACTAATCCTGGTGCGTAGGTTTGATAATGTAAGTGAACCAAAAACTCACAGCCACCACCATAGTGCCAGATTTGCTCAGTAGTAACATGCTCCAAACGAACATGACGAATGCATTGCAGATAAGGCTCTTGCCAAATACCCATTCGCTCATCGTATTTCTTCACCGAGTGGTGTCCCAATGGGCATAATTGCGGTAAATCTTGATCCTCCAGCAACCACTCTTCTTCTTGCTCAACAAACAAAATTTCGAATCGATTGCGGCCAAGTTGCAGCAAAGGCCGAATGTCTTTTTTATACACCGCTTGGCTACCATCACAATCAAATAGTGCCACACCGTTTAAACGTATTTCCGCATAAAAATCGATCCCCTCAAGCACAAGATCAATTGCAGCAAAACCAAGCATCACTTCATCCACCTCAACATCATGCATCAAATGCCACTCTTGCTCGGCAATTTGTGCTTCTGTCATATCGTGAGGTAATACTTGGCTAAGAGGCGCAGGAAAACAAAGATCATCTTGCGGGATCGATAAATCAGTCAACGGTGAAAGCTGCCAAAAGCCAGCAAGAGAAATTCGCATAATAAACTTGAGCTAGATCAATGTTGAGCGATTATATACAAAATAAATAAAGATGTGCTGACAAAAATGATGATTCGTCACTAAAGTGCCCCGCTAGCTTTGCATAGCTAAAAAAATACCAGCCAAAGGGCTGGTATCTCACATCAAGGTAAATAACGCTTAATCACTCTTGGTCGTCTTCATCTTCTTCATCGTCGTATAGAGCATCTTCGCCTTCGTAGTAAGTGCCCCAGCCGTCGTAAATAATGTCATATTTTTCAGCAAGTTGAATAAGCTTCTCTGCCTGTTCATCGATCGCTTCGGCTTTCAGTACCGATTGCATAGTCGCGTCACAGCACAATAGTTTATTGCCGTCTTCATCTTCTGTTTCTTCTGCTTCAAGCACTTCAAAACCCATTTTAAAGGCTTCAACAACCGCTTTTTCTAGCGTGTCAAAATCTTCAGCAAATAGGTGGTGCTCTATCTCATATAACGCATCTGGATCACTGCCATCTTCGAGCAGGGCTTGAATGATGTCGCGAGTATCTTCTTTTTGAATTTCGATTAACTCTTCAACGGATACGTAGTCATCTTGCTGAGGTTGAGACATAAGGTGCTCCAGATTTGGCTAAATGTAGACTATACTCCATCAACTTGGCGTTGCAGATAGGCGGCAAGTGAGTTCATCCCCATGAACATAGATAAACTATGTGATTGGGGTGAGCAAACGTAGCCAGCACCGCTGCAACTTCACGTCGGAAGGGTATAAATGAATTTCGACGAAATATGGCATGGTTCGCCTAAAATTGCCACCAACAACGTACCGCGATCTTTATCTTTCTAAAGGATCACTGCTCAATCAAGTACAGATCAAATAAAAAAACACTTTAATTTAACAATTTATTTTCATTTTGCTAATTCAGTAGATTATCTGCCTGATGATTTGCTCTTTCACCGCATTAAACTGCCTGTTTATCAAACATTCATGCATAGCAAAAAAGGTTACTTTGGCTAAACCTGCCCGTATTATGCACTTTTTATGTAAATAACCGCATAGAAAATCACTTATTCTTCATGCTTAATTCAACTTCCTCTGAGCCCAAAACGCATAACAAAGCACTTTGTCGTGATTAGGTTTATTTGGCTAGTTTTGGAGTTATTTTTTAATAAGTGCACACTTTAAAGCATATACAACTATAAATTAACAAAATAACAGCTAATATAACCACTAAGTAGACTTGCATCGTTCGCTTAAGCTTGTCATAAAGAACATGAGAAATAAGAGTAGGGATACAAAATGAATAAGCTGTACGTTGGATCTGAAGTTGGGCAACTGCGCCGAGTATTACTCAATCGGCCAGAGCGTGCCTTAACTCATCTCACACCGTCGAACTGTCATGAACTGTTATTTGATGATGTGCTTGCCGTAGAAGATGCAGGAAAAGAGCATGATGCCTTTGCCAACACATTGAAGGACCAAAATGTTGAAGTGCTGTTGCTGCATGATCTCTTAGTCGAAACCTTAGCCGTTGCCGATGCCAAAGCGTGGTTGCTCGATACACAAATCTCTGATTTTCGCTATGGTCCCACTTTGGCGCACGATCTGCGCTGCTATTTAGCTGACATGGATAACGAACACCTCGCCACTCTGCTACTCGGTGGTCTTGCTTATTCCGAACTGCCTATCCACTCCTCTTCGATGCTACCTAAAATGCATCGTCCGTTAGATTTTGTGATTGAACCGTTGCCCAACCATCTCTTTACCCGCGATACCTCTTGTTGGGTGTATGGCGGCGTATCACTTAATCCGATGATGAAACCAGCACGCCAACGTGAAACCAACCATTTACGCGCCATTTATCGTTGGCATCCTGTATTTGCAGGAGAGAGTTTTATCAAGTATTTCGGTGATGAAGATCTGCACTACGATAATGCCAATATTGAAGGGGGCGACGTACTGGTGATCGGTAAAGGTGCGGTGTTGATTGGTATTTCCGAACGCACGACGGTGCAAGGGGTAGAAAATTTTGCTGCGAGTTTATTTAAACATGGGCAGGCCAAAGAGGTGATTGCCGTTAACCTGCCTAAACACCGCTCCTGTATGCATTTAGATACGGTGATGACACATATGGATGTCGACACCTTTTCTGTTTACCCCGAAATTATGCGTCATGATTTAGAAACATGGCGTTTAACGCCGAAAGGCGATGGCGGGATGAACGTCGATTCAATGCCAAGTTACGTTAATGCGATTGAACGCGCGTTAGGTTTGGACAAACTCAAAATCATCACCACTGGTGGTGATAGCTATGAGGCTGAGCGCGAGCAATGGAATGACGCCAACAACGTGCTAACGGTTAAACCCGGAGTTGTGATTGGCTACGAGCGCAATGTCTACACTAACGAGAAATACGATAAGGCGGGCATCAAAGTATTAACCATCCCCGGCAATGAACTCGGCCGAGGCCGAGGCGGCGCGCGCTGCATGAGCTGCCCGATCGAGCGAGATGATATTTAACCTTTTCAATTCAACGCAGTGAATAAAAGAGATAAAAAAGCGGCGCATCAAAACGCCGCTTTTTATTTGCTTACGCTGCGCGATACAAACCATGTCAGCTCTGAGCGAGTAACAACGTTATTCGGTGCCACCAACAGTGAGCGAATCTAGCTTAAGCGTAGGTTGCCCTACTCCAACAGGCACACTTTGTCCTGCTTTACCGCACACTCCAACGCCGCGATCAAGGCTCAAATCGTTACCCACCATCGAGACTTGTTGCATTGCCTCAATGCCAGAACCGATCAAGGTTGCACCTTTGATTGGATAAGTAATTTTGCCGTTTTCAATCATATAGGCTTCAGAGGCAGAGAACACAAATTTACCCGAGGTGATATCCACTTGGCCACCGCCAAAGTTGGGCGCATAAACGCCTTTCTTCACTGTTGAAATGATCTCTTCTGGCGTATGTTCACCCGGCAACATGTAAGTGTTGGTCATGCGCGGCATCGGTAAATGTGCGTACGACTCACGACGCCCATTACCCGTAGGGTTCACCCCCATCAAACGTGCGTTGAGTTTGTCTTGTATGTAGCCTTTCAACACGCCATTTTCAATTAAGGTGTTGTATTGACCATTGACACCTTCATCGTCGACATTGAGCGAGCCACGCAGATCTTTCAACGTGCCATCGTCAACAATCGTACAAAGCGTTGAGGTTACTTTCTGGCCAATTTTACCGGAGAAAACAGAAGATCCTTTGCGGTTAAAATCACCTTCTAAGCCATGCCCTACCGCTTCGTGAAGCAAGACTCCCGGCCAACCAGAACCGAGCACAACAGGCATCGCGCCAGCAGGAGCTGCGACAGCTTCAAGGTTGACTAAGGCTTGTCGGATAGCTTCATCGGCAAACTGAAACGCAACTTTACGGCCATCTTGTTCGGTGAGGAAAAAGTCATAACCAAAACGACCACCACCACCAGAGCTGCCTCGCTCGCGGCGATCACCTTTTTGTGCTAACACGCTGATCGACAAACGGACCAACGGGCGGATATCGCCTGCGTAAGTCCCATCGGTTGCAGCAACTAACATCTGTTCATGCACACCACTTAAGCTCACCGAGACTTCTTGGATCAACGGCTCTTTGGTACGAATGTAAGCATCCAGCTCTTGCAGTAATTCTGTTTTTTGCTTTTTTTCCCAACTGGCTAGTGGGTTATCCGCCGCATAATAGGCTTGATTATCGCTACGTTTAAAGGCTTGAACACAACCACTTTTGCCTTGCTGTGCAATGCCTCGTGCGGCTATTGCACTCTGTTTCAAACCTTCTAATTGGATTTGATCTGAATAAGCAAAACCCGTTTTTTCACCTGTGATGGCACGCACACCAACACCGCAATCGATATTAAATGAGCCGTCTTTAATAATGCTGTCTTCGAGCACTAAAGATTCATGCCAGCTCGACTGAAAATAGATATCGGCATAATCAATTTGACGAGTGGCAATTGTCGCTAGTGTATCCGCAATATCTTGCTCGGTTAATCCTGCAGGTTTTAATAGTGCATCTTCAATGCGGTTAATACTCATAGTTTGCTCTTATTATCTATAAACTGATTGGTGAATCGGGTGTGTGCAGCAATGGGCATTTTTTGTCGAACTTGCTCAACGTAAGCCAAGTCAATATCGGCGACTAAATTCCCCACTTGCTGGTTTAAGCTTGCAATAACCTCACCCCACGGGCTGATGACCATCGAATGACCCCATGTCTCGCGCCCACATGGATGAAGCCCAGTTTGCCCAACCGCAACAACCCAACACTGATTCTCTATCGCTCGGGCTCTTAACAAGACTTCCCAATGTGCCTTTCCGGTCACCGCCGTAAAGGCCGCAGGAACCACTAATATCTGAGCACCCTGCATTCTTAATTGGGAATAGAGGTGCGGAAAGCGCACATCATAGCAGATGGAAAGGCCAATTTGACCAAATGGCGTCGACGCAACACTCAGCTTTGTGCCGCAGGTAAAAGTTTCCGATTCTCGATAGCGCTGGTGGCCGTCAGCGACATCTACATCAAACATGTGTAATTTGTCGTAGTGCGCGACAAGATCGCCACTGGCGTCAAACAGCAAGGAGGTGGTCGTTACCCCAACCTCACGGCGGATAGGCATGCTGCCCACCAACAGCCACACCCGATGAAAGCGAGCCATAGCAGCCAATTGGCTCTGCAAAGGGCCTTGTCCCAATGGCTCGGCATGTTGGTGGTACTGTTGTCGCGTGCCAAACACCAGTGCATTTTCCGGCGTGACAATCCACTTCGCACCTTGCGCCACAAGTAGTGACACTTGCTGTTCGATATAGGCCAAATTCTGCGCAGGTTCAGAGCTTGACGTCATTTGAATAAGTCCAACGCTATCCATGCCTACTTCCCTATTTTTCAGTCAATTTTCTCAGTTTTTCTGGCAATTTAAACTCGCCTCGACTACGCGAAAGCTCTTTAACAACTGGTGAGTTGATTGGCCCTTTGACCTCATAATTGACTTGGGTAAAGACCTCAACCACAGGTGCAATCACGGTCGTAATAGCTAGGACATACAGCGCTGTTTGCGGCGTCACCGCAAAAGCCGTCAAGACGGGAATTCCTGATGTGATGTCTGGTACAAAATTCACCTCAGCATCGACGGTGCGGCTATTGAGATCCGCTAAGCCTTTAATGGTCATTTCACCGGCAACAGCATCCATTTTGATGTTGTTGGTAACAAAAATCCCTTGCGAAATTTCACCACTGCCCGTAATTGAGTTAAAGGCCATTCCTTTATCAAACACGTCACTAAAATCGAGCTGCATTTTACGGATAATGGAATCTAAACTGAATAATCCGAGTAAACGAGCGGCACCGCTGACATCAGAAACTACCCCTTTACCCATAGTAGTCTCTATCTTGCCTTCTAAGCTGTCGATCTTCATTGACCAAGGCGCGCCATCCCATTCGGTTTGACTCGACATTTCAAATGGCGCTCTTTGGATACCAGAGCTAATGCCAAAGCGCTCCATCAAATCGCTATTATTGTCACCTTTCATGGTGAGATTCAGTTGAGTATGGCTACGCTCATCACCTTGTGCATCTTTATTCAACGTCCAAGCACCATTGATAGTCACTTGGTTTGAACCACTACTGATATCAATCTTCTTCCATTGCAAAGTATCACCTTGCCGTTGGAAGTCCATATTCATCTTGCCCACCTTGTAACCCTGCAACCAAAGATCATCAATGGCCAAAGTTAAGTTTGGCACCAATCGATGAAACTGTCGGTCAAAATCAGTAATAAGCGGCTCAGACTGGCGATCTTGATCAACCAACAGTGATTTTTTGGAGCTGTCCTCCAGCTCAGGAATGTAAACGTGCAAGCGTTCAAGCGAGACGGACAAATCATAAGGTTCAATATAACTCGCTTGACCTTTTGCTTCTTGGCTCTCGAGCTGTGCGTACCAACCGAGATTTTTACGTCTGGCATTAAAATCAACATCGTGCCATTCAATTCCCGCTAGTAGAAGTGCTTTGACGTTGATGTCCACTCTCTCTGGTGGTGGGATCTCGGGAGTATTCATCTCCGCTAGAGCTGATTTTTTCTTCGGCTGAGGCTCGTTGGCCAAACTCAACCATTCATCCAAATTAAAGGTATCGCTGCGGATCTGCGCATGGTGGCCAACCACTGGACTGATTTTGAAATTGCCGCTCCCTACTATGAGATTGGTGGCCGTCAGGCGTGGTTTTTTCGATGTGATATCGATTTCAGCTTGGTATTTCGCTTGTGGTAATTGTAGACGAGCGGTGATCGACTCTTGGTTACCCGACGCTTGCAAGTGGGCTTTGCCTGCCACGTTGAAGGCTTTTTTTAGCGGGTAAGGGTAATCACTTTCTACCATTTTTAAATCGGCTAAGGTGTCGATTTGATAAGTGAAACCGACATCATTGAGCTGAATATCAACGCCCATTTGCCAAGGAGCATGCCCTTTTAAACGGTTTAGCCAGCGCTCACCGACAAAAGGCGTCAGGGGTTTAATATCCCAGTCTCCCACCACATCAATATTCACCGCGTAACCTTGGCTGGCATTTTCACCTTTAAAATCAATCGCGATCGGTTGAGTCAGCAGATCAGCCGACAAACCGGCTGCCGTCACAACGTCATTATCAAATTCAATTTTGCCAGAGACACCCTCAAGCACCATTGGCGGTGCATCAATTTCCACGTGGTTATTATTTAAATTCGCCCAACCCCACGCTCGGGGTTCCTGCTCACTATCAAAAGGAATACGAAGCTGAAATTCAGATTGCACTTCGCCACTGACTTGGATCGCCGTTAACGCCGCTCCCACCGAATCCACTAAAGGCGTTGAGGTCATATAGTCGCGTACGGCATTGCCTTGGGCTGTTGCACTGGCTTCGATTTCGATGTGTCCACCTTCGGCTAGTTCAGGTATTCGCCCTGTGATCCGCTGGGCAGTGACATCCATTAAGGTCGCAGAGTGTGAATCAAGGTACATCGCATCGTTTTCAAACAGCAGATCGAGTTGCAAATTGGTGATCGGCGGCCACGCCGTATCAAAACTAAATTTCGCCTCTTTTAAACCAACCCAAGCTTGGAATACACCATTGTTTTGTTGGTAGGGAAAATCGCCAAGTTCACCATACCAAAGCAGTTTAGCAGTGTTGGCTTTACCGCCTTGAATCGCAGTAGAGAGATAGTCTGTTAACTTGCGCCCCAATGCTAAGGTGGGCAAATAACGCCAAGTTTCACCTGCATTGTATAAGTCCGCTTCCGCATAAAATGAAAGTAAAGGGCTGCGTTTTTCAGGAAAATCGAGACGAAATGATCCAAGCACTTGTAAGTCAGGCGTCGCCGCAGTCACTTTACTGGCCCACAATGACCAGCCATCGTCTTGCTTTTGCCACACAACATCGGCTTCACCTTGACGAATATTCAATGGTGCTTGGAAAACATCACCATAAGGTAACACGTCATCAATCAGCGTCACTTTGGCGCGGGCACACTCCATGCTACCTGCAATGGAGGCTTTGAGATGGTGTACTTGTGGCAATAACTGCCATTGCGCCATGGCGCCATCACTGAGTTCAGCCGAATAACGAAGCGATTGCAGGCTATCTCCTTTGCTGAGCCGAATATCTTCTAAGGTGCCCCCCAAATCCAATTGCTGCAAAAGCTCGTTCGCTTTGCTGGAATCGGGCATCATTTTCACAAAGGGAAGCAAAGTTTTTATGTCTAACTGCGACAAGTTCAAACGCCATTGCGTCGGTTGCCATTCAAACGCGACATCAAGTTTAGGCCACACTTCGTCATCCGTGCGTAACTGAAGTGAGTAAGCGTTAACTTGCCATCCTTTTTCAATAGGTAACAGTTTGATGATTCCCGACTCTAACAGCAATTCATGCTGACGCTCTTCACCCCAAACCAGTTCAGAGGGCTTAAGTTCGACATAGCCATCTTTAGGTTGGTTATGTTCTAAGGTCAGCCAAGCATTAAAACTCACCTGTCCTTTCTTAATGCCGGTTTCGTCTTTGAGATAACGAGTCAACCACGGGTTTATTTTGATATTGTCAGAGCTAACATAGAAGCGACCTGAAATATCGCGTAGTGAACCATGATCTTCAAAGTTAGCACTCACTAACAGAGAGTTAATACTGGTATCAGCGATACTCACCACGCCTTCAGCTTTATGTTGCTGAGCGTTATTTTTCCACCGAAGACGTTCAATATCTAACTGGCGAATCTCCCCCGCGACAGATTGATAGAAAACCGTCGAGTCGAGTAGCGCAAAATCATCCAATTGCCGCAACAGTAGGTTGTCTAAACGTTGAATGACATTGCCTTGTGTGCGGCTCTGTTGGTTATCTTCAGCCTGTAGCTCAAGCCAGTTTACCGAGCGAATATCCAATTTTAGTTGATGAATACTGAGATCCGCGACCACAGGTTGCATTTGCAGTATTGACTGAATGAGGTCAAATTCAACATCGATTTGCTGCGCAGAAAAGTGAATTTGCGATCCATCAGGTAGCTTTGCTTTTAGCCCCTTAAGTGCAATTGACGGGTGAGTATTACGCCAAAAACCAGTGACCTCACTTAATTCAAATTCAAAACCTGAATTTTGGTTGATCAAGGTTTGTATTTCGCCTTGGAAACGATTCATTTGTGGCAAAAACACACGCAAGGTGGTGACAGCAACAGCCAGCACCACTAGCACGCTAACGATAAACCACAATACTATTCGCCAAAGGCGCGTAAAAGTTGAGATCACAAAGGCCCTACTACATCATCACAACGTCAAATTGTTCTTGAATATAAAGTGGCTCCGCTTGGATACGCACTTCTTTTCCAATAAACACTTCCAACTCAGCAAGAGCATGAGACTCATCACCTTGCAAGGTTTCTGCCACCGCAGGGGATGCGTAAACCACAAATTTATCCGCATCGTAAGCACGGTTGACACGCGTGATTTCACGTAAGATTTCGAAACAGACGGTTTCAACGGTTTTCACACTGCCGCGGCCTTCACAGGTTGGACAACTTGAACATAACACGTGTTCAATACTTTCACGGGTGCGCTTACGCGTCATCTCCACCAAGCCTAACTGCGTAAAACCATTAATATTCGTTTTGACGCGATCTTTAACCAGGGCGGCATCTAAGGAGTTGAGCACTCGCTTACGGTGCTCTTCAGACATCATATCGATAAAATCAATAATGATGATGCCCCCTAAGTTGCGCAAACGTAACTGACGGGCAATCGCTTGGGTCGCTTCAACATTGGTATTAAAAATGGTTTCTTCGAGGTTACGACGGCCAACAAACGCGCCAGTATTGATATCAATCGTGGTCATGGCTTCGGTTTGGTCGATGATAAGGTATCCACCAGACTTGAGCTCCACTTTACGCTCGAGAGAACGCTGAACCTCGTTTTCGGTGTCGTACATATCAAAAATAGGCTTGTCACCTTCATACAGTTCAAGCTTATCGGTTAACTCAGGCACAAACTCTGAGGTGAACTCTTTGAGGTTCTCAAATTCAAGGCGCGAATCGACTAAGATCCGCGTCAAATCGGTGCCGACAAAATCTCGTAAAATACGCTGAGCTAAACCCAATTCGCCATACAGTGTCGAGCGTGTTTTGTATTTAACTCGACGCTCCAACACTTTCAACCATAGCCGTTTAAGAAAGGCGGCATCTTGTGAAAGCTCTTTCTCATCAGCCCCTTCAGCGGCGGTACGAATAATGAACCCACCGTGCTCATCACAATAATGAGACACGACTTTTTTGAGACGATCACGCTCTGATTCACTTTCAATGCGTTGTGAGACACCAACATGACTTGCGCCGGGCATAAAAACGAGATAGCGCGAAGGTAGAGTAATATCTGTCGTTAAACGGGCGCCTTTAGTGCCTAATGGATCTTTGACCACTTGCACCACGATATCTTGGCCTTGACGAACTAGCTCTGAAATATCACGAACTTGAAACTGCTGTTTTTCGTTCTCAGCCACACATTCAGTATGAGGAACAATGTCAGAAGCGTGAAGAAAAGCGGCCTTGTCTAAACCAATATCGACAAAGGCGGCCTGCATTCCGGGAAGAACTCGGCTGACTTTTCCTTTGTAAATATTGCCCACAATGCCGCGTTTCGCTTCTCGCTCAATGTGGACCTCTTGAAGAACTCCGCCTTCAATCATCGCCACTCGAGTTTCACTCGGGGTGACGTTTAGTAGCAACTCTGCACTCATGAGTACACCTCAATGTTTTTAATTATATAAATTCGTGCAAGAGCTGGTCAGTTTCGAATAATGGTAATCCTACAACAGCGTAATAACTGCCTTCGATCTTCGTTACAAATCGTCCACCCAATCCTTGAATGCCATAACTGCCAGCCTTATCGCAAGGTTCACCCGATTGCCAATATTGTTCTATATCTTCATCTGACAAAGGTTTAAACCATACATCCGTCGTTACCACGACGGATTTAGAATGATCATGTGTTGCTACGGTTACGGCCGTCATCACTTGATGTTTTGTACCAGATAAGCTGCGTAACATCTGTTGTGCTTGAGCAAAATCAGCAGGTTTTTCAAGTACTGTTTCACCTTGCACGACTATGGTATCAGACCCAATAACTATCGAAGCAGGGTTGGATAAAGCAACACCAGCCAGTGCCTTATCACGTGATAAACGTTCAACATACGCTGCTGGGGCTTCATGCTCATTACGGCACTCTTCAACGTTGGGCACCACAATATCAAACTGATAACCCAGTTGAGTCAGTAACTCTCGTCTTCTTGGCGAGCCAGACGCTAATACAATTTTTTTATTCATCATCTAAGGTGCCAGTGGCGTCGCACACGACGAAGCAGTAGGAACATCCAAGGCCATAATATGCAATTGATCATACCAACCCATAGCGAGAGCGGGTTAAATGTCACATCTTGAATTAAATATTCGCCGCAGAAGATCAGCACTTCAAGCAACATAGATAACACGCCAATAATTACGGCTTGTTGCCATAACGCCATATTACGCAGCACTAAGAAGTTAATCGCCACTAAGTAGACAACAATGGCCATCATCATGCCACGAATGCCCAATGTTGAACCAAGCAGCAGATCCCATAACAAACCAAGGATCAAAGCCGACCCTACGTTGACTCGATGCGGCAACGCTAAAACCCAATAGCATGTCACCAGCAGTAACCACGATGGGCGCAATAGATCCAGCTCACCCGGCCAAGGGATAGTTTGTAAAACCAGAGCAAAGAGAAATGATGCACCAATCACCAATTTACTTTTCACGACACTACTGGCCATCGGTTGCTTCCTCTAACATTTTCTCTGGCGTAACTTGCAATACTTTCTGCTGCCTATCTTCGTTAGGCCAGATCAACAGCAAATAGCGTAGACGATCAAAATCCACCACGGGATCGGCGGTGATCGACGCAAATTCACGCTGGGTATCTTTGTCGACCACCGAAACGTGTGCGACAGGATAACCTTCAGGATATACGCCCCCTAAACCTGATGTGACGAGCAAGTCACCTACTTCAATATCGGTGCTGGTGGGAATGTGTTCCAATTGAATACGATCCACCTGGCCATTCCCTGAAGCAATCACTCGAATATCATTACGAATAATCTGCACTGGAATCGCACTATTGGTGTCAGTCAACAACAACACCCGGCTGTTATGAGCCGCCACAAAAGTCACTTGGCCAACAATACCTTTGTCGTTAATAACGGGTTGCCCTTCGTAAACGCCATCTGTTCGCCCTTTATCAATCACAACTTGGTGACGATAAGGTGAGGTATCGACCGCCATCACCTCAGTGACAACCTTCTTTTCATCACGAACAAAAGAAGATCCAAGCAATTTACGTAACCGCTGGTTCTCTTCGCGGTATTGATCAAACAAGATCAAATCACTTTTCAAGGTGATCGCTTCTCGTTTTAAACGTTGATTCGATTCAATCAGTTTTTGATGAGTGGCGAATCGCTCATACAGATCATCAAACATACTGCGCGGTAAATCCGCCATGTATTGAATGGGAGCCACTAAGCTATTAAGAAAAAAACGAACGTTGGAAAAAGCACCTAAACGACTATCAGCCAGCATAAGACTGGCTGATAAAATCACGGCAAAAAAGAGACGTAGCTGAAGAGATGGTCCTCGACCAAATATTGGCTTCATTCTATAAAAATCCTAGATGTCATGATGGGAGCTTTACGGCTCCCAAAGCCATTATTCTTCGCTAAATAGGTCGCCACCGTGCATATCGATCATTTCCAACGCTTTACCGCCACCAAGGGCAACACAGGTTAGAGGATTATCGGCAACCACGACTGGTATTCCCGTTTCTTCGGTCAAGAGGCGGTCGATATCTTTGAGCAGCGCTCCACCACCGGTTAATACCATACCATTTTCTGAGATATCAGAAGCAAGCTCTGGCGGACACTGTTCAAGCGCAACCATCACCGCAGAAACAATACCGGAAAGCGGTTCTTGCAGTGCTTCTAAGATTTCATTGGAGTTAAGAGTAAAGCTACGAGGAACCCCTTCAGCAAGGTTACGACCACGAACTTCAATCTCCATCACTTCATCGCCGGGGTAAGCCGAGCCAATTTCATGTTTGATTTTCTCTGCGGTCGCTTCACCGATTAAGCTGCCGTAGTTACGACGCACATAATTGATGATCGCTTCATCAAAACGGTCACCGCCGATACGCACAGAGGAAGAGTAAACCACACCGTTCAAGGAAATAACGGCAACTTCAGTCGTACCACCACCGATATCGACCACCATTGAACCCGTTGGTTCAGAAACACGCAGACCAGCACCGATGGCCGCCGCCATAGGCTCATCAATCAAATACACTTCACGCGCGCCAGCACCGAGTGCTGATTCACGAATCGCACGGCGTTCAACTTGGGTTGAGCCACAAGGCACACACACTAGAACGCGAGGGCTTGGTTTGAGGACACTGTTGTCATGCACCTGCTTGATGAAATGTTGCAACATTTTTTCGGTCACGTAGAAATCCGCAATCACGCCGTCTTTCATAGGACGAATTGCAGAAATATTCCCCGGCGTACGACCAAGCATCTGCTTAGCGGCATGACCGACAGCAGCAACGCTTTTTCCACCACGACCTTTATCTTGGCGAATAGCAACAACGGAAGGCTCGTCGAGGACAATACCTTGTCCTTTAACGTATATAAGAGTATTGGCGGTACCTAAATCGATCGATAGATCGTTGGAAAACATGCCACGCAGTTTTTTGAACATATTCTTCGCTCGTCCTGCAAGAATTAGAAGATAGAAAATTGCACTAAATGTACCAATGCCTTGCGATCACAGCAAGGCGTTGACGCATAAACATGGACTGAAACACGCAATTTCTAACAGATTCCTAACTTAGGTAGAAAAATCTCCATGAATTTGTGTGAATTATCCGGTTAATTTTTTTCACGCCACCAGATTACCCGGTCGCTGCCTCGGTACAATCCAAACTGTACTCGGCCTGAGACTTCATTTTCAAACGCGCTATTTTGATCATTGTAGGGACGCAACCAAGGCAACCCATGAGCATTGAGATCAAGCAAAGTATCAATGAATCCTTGATGACCCGCTCCCGGAGCCGTAAAGTTGATATTAGCGGCACCCAAGGCGAGCGTTTGACTGACTAAAGTAGGATAGACTTCAGGAGCCCCACCGGAACCTAAAGTTAGATCGGTCGGCGTTAAAGTGAAATTCGTAAGATCTGGTAACCTTGTACAGCTATCAAAGCTATTAGTAACAAAGCCATTGGCAGTGAAGTATTCACTCGTGATTGGCTGACTTAACGCACTCGTTTCTGGGCCGTAAGTGTCGTGGATCACCAGTTTTCCCCAGCGCAATTTCATCTCATCATCAATATCTGTAATCGTATAGTCTATGCAAGGACTGCTGGCCGTTTCGCGGTAGCAAACTCCATCAAGATCTGTAAGATCGGATGCCAAGAGGGTAAGATCTAACTTGCTGTTAAAAGGCACTATTGGTTGTGGTGGCTTTTGGTAGATCAATATCTCCCCAGAGAGTTCAATGCGAGAATCAACGCCATTGGCTCGGTTCACACTCGTCAAATCGCTATCAAAGCTGATTGGTAAACTATTCACAGTATCGTTATATATTCGATTGTCCCACTGCCGATCATAACGCCACCAAGCACTGTCGAAATAATTGACCGTTTCACTGCCTGACGCGGATTTTGGGTGTAAGTAAATACCCGGATTTTCTTTATATCCAAACGGTTGTCCTAAATAACTGAACGATTCGTCATTCGGAGAAGTCACCTCACACTCAGCCTGTAAGCTGGTCACCACCGAAGAAGGAGAAAAATAGGCTGGGATAAAACGACCTATCGGGCCCGTTGAGGCAACGGCAATCGGCAGATTCTCACTCGCTAAATCGAGTCCAAGATACGTCGTTGGCGCGTTCAGCGAGAAATCAAACACCCCAACCTCACTCACTCTTTGTTGTACAGTCGTCGAGCTACCTAATTGGTGATCATATTCAACTTCACCGAGAGCACCGGGCACGCCTGTCGCTGGTGCGATTAGAGTATGTTTAAGCTCAATGTTTGCTTGTTGATAATTTGTCACTACTAAATTGTTAGTGAAATCATTATCCTCAATCGGTGCCTCCGCAACCGCTTTGATATTGAGATTAAAGTTTTCATCCGCCCTAGCAAAAATATCACAGCTAATATCGGCATTAGGACACGCTCCACTAACACCATAATAACTGGTCGCGCTGAGTACTAAAGCACGAGGAACTCGTATAAAAGTCGTTTGACCTGTTAGTTGCAAATCTTGCTCATCACCACTTCCCGTTAAACGGGCATTCAAAGCCAGGCTGCCAGCCTCACGATAGGAGACGTTAATACTCGCCTCACCATTTTGGTTGAAATTGAGCACCACTGGCGTCGCAGTATTGGATGACTGCCCTACCGCCACACTATTCACACCAACCGATAAAGCTCTAAAACCTTGCCCCCCATTAGGGCTCAAGTAATCACTCCAAAAGGAAACGGGTTTTTGTACATTTTTAAAACTAGGCAAACACAGTTGTGAAGCGTTATCTTTTCGTACCGCTTTAATGGTCCCAGTTACCGATTGATTGGCATAGGAATTAGGCACATCCAAAATGAAGCCACTATCAACGAAATTAAGTGTACAATTTTGGGCAGAATACCCCCCACTACCATATCGACAAAGATTGGTCGAAAAAGGTTTCGCACTAGGTACTGAGCTCTGAACCCCCACAGTTACATTCCCTGCACTATTTTTACGAAGCTTCAGATTAGCAATACCATTCGTCATATTAACTTGGGAGCCACCTTGCCATCCACCGCCAGCAGAAGGCAATGAATTTGGTAGTAAAGTCGCGGTGATCGGCTGTTGGTAAAGCTCACTACAACTGCTATTTGCACAAGCTTGTATTTGTACATCAGCGGCGTTGCAAGTTAGCCCATCTGACGATGGTAAAGTAAAACGAAAATGATCAACCTGCTCCCCCACGTCACGAGACTTCAAGGCACAAACCTTAAAGTTTTCAATCTCATGGTTATTAACAGAAGCCCCTGTTGAGCCTGCAAGAGAAAGTAAAAACTCTTCAGGTGTCGCACCTTGATTAGGATTCGATAGCACATTAAACCAATCGATAACTGTCTGCATATTGCCATTCACCAGACGATCCACACGAACATAAACCGCGTTATTATTTCGTGAATCGATAGTGATGAAATAGCGATGCCCGGGACCTGGCCCTGGAAAAGAACAGTTACCGCCCCACCATTGACAAGTACGACGTACATCCAGCTTGGGGTTCAAATTAGCGGCAGTTCCCACTAGATAGCGATAACTTGCGGCTTCAGAGCCTCGAATGGCAACGGCTTGGCGACGAAAACCAGGCCCTCCGACTCTTCCCTCTGTTGGGTTGGAATAATTTCCCCATTCATCCAAACCAACCCCAAGCCAACCTCCAGCAAAACCCGGCTTAATTGGATTGGAACTTGTGGTGGGTGCATACCCTAAAGAGCCGCCAAAACCACCCGTTCTAGGGATAATCTCGGCATCCGAAAAAATAATCGACACCCCATCAGCACCATCACCGGTTAAATTCGCCCACGCATAGTAATCAAACTCAACAGTAACTAAGTTGCCAGCCGCTGGGAAAATTCGTTGATAAGTCACTGCGGTTGCTTGGTTATTCTGATCCTCAGTTAAGCGTAAGCGATTACTAATCAAACTCGGCGTAAAGCTACCAGTACTAGTATAAGGGATCCAATTCTGACCAAGCGAGGAGCGGTTAAAATCATCCTCAAAACAAGCATAGCCTTGCTGCTCATTTTGATTGATCTGAGTATTCCCCTCCATCATTAATCGGCGGCTTGTCGTACGGCCATTGATTGTGGCAGAGTTATTCAGAGCTAGAGTGTTACCTATGTAAACATAACCATTAACTTGTGTATTACCATTCAGAGAAAGATTATTAAATCCAACGATCGTTAAATTCCCCGCACCAGAAATATTGATATCTGAACTATTCCAGCTAGAACTATTTTTTATAAATAGCCGAACATCGCCTTCTACTTCAACAATTGCATTGGAGTTTAACTGTAATGTTTCAATCCAATAGTCACCCGACGACAACACAAGAGTTGCGCTTGAGCCCATATCTAAAGACTTTATTTTATATTCAGACAACCCTGAAAATTGAAGCGTGCAGCTATCGTATAGTTGTAGTTTTCCTATATTTGATTGGTTCAATACAATGCTTTGTCCACTATAACACCAGTTGATTTGGTTATTATTATTACTGGAATTTTTGAATGCATTCCCACCGCTTAAACTTAAGGAAGCCACACCTCCCCCTGTAACTTGGCAAAACTGATCATCACAACGAGCATTTTGGCGTTCAGAAATATTGTTGATGGAACAAAATGCCAGTGGGTCACCCGCTGTTCCCGTAATCTGTGAGTATCCGTATTGGATAAGTTGAGGATTTGGAGAGCTTGCACAACTGCCCTGACCTTGGGCAACGTGAGGAAAATAGATAGAATTATCAATCTGCTGGAAAGCCATTACACTTGTTGCAGAGATAGATAGTATTGTGCTGAGCAGTATGCTAATCAGCCATTTATAGTGGATCACTTTTTCACCCCCACTTCAATAACTCGCTGCAACATCCAATCACCAGACTGACAGCGCCCGGTTGAAGTCAGTTGATAGACAGTGCGACCATCATCCATATCGCCCACTGAGTTACATTCAACTTGTGCGCTACATTGCGCTAATCCTTCACCTTCAAACGTGAGTGATTGTACAGAATGAGTATGGCAACTCCCGCTGGTTGTCGTTTGATAAAAACGACTCAGTTCAACGTTGATCGCAGATCGCGCCGCCATTTCAGCCCTTGTCCCTAACACCATCGAAACCAATTGCTGGCTATTGCGCTGTTGATTACGGTTCGCGACCGATGCAACAAAGCCGACCACCACAATGATAAAGATGACCAACACTAAGCCGCTGCCTTGCTGTTTACGGCGTGTTGTAGATAAGCGCATCATGGTCAAACTTTACCTCCTCGCCGCGGTCGGAAAATGTCAGTTCAATTTTCACTAAGCCGTTGCGTTGTAGCTCTGGCTGTGTGACGTGAAAATTAGCTTGGCTAATGTTTTCAGCCATCAATACTGGAGTGCCAAGCTGCTCAGGGCTGAGCGCACTGCGATTAAGCGTGTAATCCGCGTAACGATAAATACGACTGTTCTGATAACAAAAAGCCACTGGCGTGCGATAAAAATAGACTCGCTTAGCTGGCGATTGAATTACAAACCCAGTCGGTTGTGTCAAGGCAACATCGACCATGCTTGTGTTGTTGGGTGGCGTAAAATCAACATCTGCGTTTACTTGCGCTGTTTGCCCGCTGGCACCTGGCGCTTGGCGTAGCGAAGCGGCGTTGGTTGGAAACACGACCAGACGATCGCCATTGAGTACTTTTTTGTCGATCGGCAATAAACGTACCGCAGCCGAAGGCGATTGCACGGTTGGCAGGTCGTTGTAGATCGCGCTGTCAGTGATCGGCAAAAACTCAATGCAACCATTTTCCACCAACACGCTGTTTGGCACCGCTTCACGCAGTTCTCGGCTCAGCCGCTCAGTAACAAAGCGCCCTTGTTGGATCAAAGCTTCGCGGGCGGTGGTATCAACATAAATACCCATACTTTGGCGGATCACAGAGCCTAAAAATAACCCGACTACCGACAACAGAATAATCGTAATCACCATTTCAATCAGGGTAAAACCACGCATCAGAAATTGCCCTTAATCGCCGCAAACGGGTAGCGATTACCCTTCGGGTCAATGATCACCACAGAAACCCGCTTATAGTGAGTCAGTTGGTTAGCGTTCACTCCGCTTAGCTGCCCGCCACTGTCCTGTTCATAAAATACATTGATCGCCGCAGCAAAGCCTCGATAACTGGTCGTATCTAAGAGTGTGCCGAGCACATCTTCAATTGGCCTTGGCTGAGCCGTGATAAAATCATCGACATCGTTGTATTGGTTAATACTCACTTCACTATCCTTACCCAAAGCGTCATGAGCAGTGCACATTTTCTCTACCGTTCCGCTGAGTAAACACTCAGGCAATCCGCCATTGGGGCCGGAGTTTTCGTCAAAGGCTCGGCCCATCACTTCATCCATAACCGCGCGACCTAACTCGGCGGCTTTTACTGCTAGCACCTGTTCAGCGCTTTGTTGCGAGCGAGGATAAAGCGCGGCTGTAATGCCTGTCATGGCTATTGCTGTTACCGTGATAACGATGATCATCTCAATGAGAGTAAACCCGCGCGGCGCGTTAACACGCATAAATGTACCCCTCGCTATTGATGCACACTTGGCGAGATTCACCCGATTGCAGATTATTTAAGGTAACGGTGCAGTTTGCCGTTAAGCACTGCGTGGCGCGGCCTAAACTATCAAAATCTAAAAAATAGCTGCCATCGTTATTGGTTAACGTCAGGGTGATATCGTTCGCCGCCGCGTCAACAAAACTACTGTCGGTTGCAGGACTGAGCAGTGAAGTAGTGCAGGCACCAGCAGAAACAGAAGGAGATACTTGCTGCGCTTGATTATTGCTGACTAACCAGCGATTACAAAAACCAGTGCGCTGCATAGCGCGGTTTTGGGTTAAACGCAGTGAGGCCAACACTTCGCTTTGAGTGGTCACGCTTGAAAAGGAGGAGATGCCAGTATAACGGCTTGCAGCGTACACAGCGACAATGCCCAGCAGCACAATTACCACGACCAGTTCGATCAACGTAAAACCACGCCGCGCTGCTAAATGTTGCTGCATTTTATACCTCTAGCGAAAAAACAAGTGCTTAAAGTATATAAGAAATTTCAGTAGTGGGCTTAAGTTTTACTGATTTTTGTGGGTGAGAAATAACTAGCAGTAAAGGCCAGCAATGCTGGCCTTTACCTACAAGGCGATAACCCTACGCTTTTCTTACTTACAACTTACGATTTCAATCGTGGGCTCAGATGATGGCGTACTTGGAGTTACTGCGTATTTAACAAAACATTTACTAGAATCATCGCTACCCGTTTTGAAAGTATACGATATAGCGTCATTAGTAGTATTTGAACCTGATACAACTTTCCAATCACTATCCAAACCAGTCACGACTTTACCTATACCATTAGCACTTGCTTCAGGATAACCCCACACAACTTTTACTGCACCGCTAATACCACTAATAGCGACATCTGCTGCAGAGACAGACTCTTTACCATCAATTGCCGCTCGGCCATAAACAATGCCAGCGGCACCTTGCATCGCACCTTTTAGTCCTTGTAAAGAAGCATCACGCGCATCGCCTTGCAAATTCAAAAAACGTGGTGCAGCGGTGACGGCGAGAATGCCGAGAATGACAATCACAACCACAAGTTCGATTAGGGTGAAACCGTTTTGTCTTTTCATAGTTACTTTCTCTCTATGTTTTAATCAATGCGCAGACTTACTGCAAAGTGACGGTCACACGACCAGTTTTTATCTCATACACAAACTGGTGCGCGGTTCCGCCCTCTTTTTGCACATAAGTACAAGTGGCTTGACCGTCATCGGCTTGTGCTGAATATTTTACATTAGCGTTATTGGCTGCATTAGCGACTGTGTCAACTTTTGGTGGGTTTTGCAGCAAATTATCCATTAAATCAATACATGACTGATCCGTAATCGCCGCTGGATAACTGGTATTATCGGTATTGAGCGCCAACGGATAACCGTCCCTAAAACCTGTTGCGGCCCCGCTGCTATCTGTAGAGCGAGTCAGCCAGAAATTGACACCATCATAGTTGACGGTGTTTTGTTTTTCCGAGCCCAAAGTCACAGAGGTTCTTGCCTGAGCTTCCCACTGAGCACGCGCCGATAGAACACCAGTAGCAAAACCACCGGCAACCCCTTCGATGCTGGCTTTTTTCGCTTCATCGGTGACATCTAAAAAGCGGGGTAGCGCTGCAACGGCCAATAAGCCGACAACCACAATCACTACGACTAATTCAACTAAGGAAAAGCCCGTTTGTTTGTTATCCATGCTCTACCTATCTCTTTGTTATTACCGTGTATTATACGCACTTGTTCTCGCATCGCTACGGGGCGAGTGCCCATTTCACTGTTTATGTCGAAAACTCATGCTGAAAAATCGACGCTTACTGTAAACTTATCCCTTAAAAGTTCAATGGTTATCACCTGTTTTTGGCTGTAAACATAGCGACATTGATACTGATTTGCTTGATGTACCGATTCAATTGAAATCACTTTGCTTTCAAGCAGTTGTTCATCTGGGTATAGCAGGCTTAACCAATAACGACAATCTATACTTGATTCATTCTCAGCCAATGGTAATACCCAGCCCGTTGCGCTCATATTGAGTAATCGACCATTCGCGATTAAAGTTGAGGGCCGCCCCTTTAATAACCAATCTTGCTTATAAAAATTGGCACTTTCTACGATTTTACTGCTCGCCATCGCTAATGCGGTTTGATTGGCTTCTTTTTCTATCGACTGCCATGCTGATAGCAAAGCCATCAAAAGAACAAAGACAATCAACCCCCAAATTACGAACTGAGAACGCTCTATCGCCGTTTTCATCTGACAACCTTTATCCTTTGATCGCGTCGAGCATTCCCCACATTGGCAGAAAGATGCCAAGTGCCAGCACCAACACCATAGCGGCAACAATCACCAATAAAATCGGCTCTATGCGCGCGGTGAGGGTTTTGAGATCGTAATCCACCTCTCTATCATAGAAGTCCGCGACTTCAAGTAGCAACTCATCAATGCGCCCTGTCTCTTCACCCACCGAAATCATCTGAATAACTAATGGCGTAAAAATATTGGCGTTTACCGCGGTGGTGGATACGCTTGTTCCCGCTTCAATGGCTGCTTTCATTTCTAACAGGCGAGATTCTAGAAATTTGTTATCCAACGCTTCGGCAGATAATGCTATCGATTGGTTTAACGGCACCCCCGCTTTCAACATCAAGGCAAAAGTTCGAGAAAAACGCGCCAATTGCGCTCGGTTTACTATGCCGCCGACAATAGGCATTCTTAAGCGAAACTTATCCCACTTTTGACGCCCTGCTGCTGTGCTCAACCAAGCTCTGAAAGCAAATAAACACCCAAGCAATACGCCTATCATCATCGGCCAGTAGTTGACAAAGAAATCTGACATACCAATTAAAATGCGAGTTGGCAGCGGTAAATCAACCCCGAAACGGCTAAACATGCTAGTAAATTGTGGGATCACTTTAACGTTGAGAATGAACATCGCGACCAAAATAAAGCTGATGACAAAACTCGGATAACGCATCGCCGTTTTGATCCGTTTACGAGTTTCGACTTCTTGCTCGTAGTAATGAGACAATTGCAGCAAAGCTTCATCAAGCCGCCCTGTGTTCTCACCGACGTGGATCATCGACACAAACAACGGGCTAAAGACTTTCGGGTACATCTGCATTGAGCTCGATAAACTGCGCCCATTGGTTAGCTCATTACTAACCGCTTCCAATGCTTCTTTAAGCTGTTTATTAGCACAATTTTGGATAAGTCCTTTCATCGAGCGCAGCAGCGGCACACCCGCCTTGGTCAAGCTGTAAAGCTGACGACAGAAGATCACCAACACCTCAAGTGGCACACTTGGGGTAAACAGCGATTTCCAATCAATCGAAAAATCAGCCCCTTGGTCTGACGAAATTAAGGTCGGAATGACGCCTTTGTTAAATAGCGCTTCCGCCGCGAGCTCTTCCGTCGGCGCATCAACATGCCCCGAGGTTTTGCTACCATCTAAATTTCGACCCTGATAACGATACGTTGGCATGAGTAACCTTAACTATAGATAGATGGCTTGAATGATGCCGGATGAATCACCTTCACCTAAGTTCATCACTTCATCTAAACTGACAACCCCTTGTAGCGCCAACTCCATCGCCGAAGCTAGCAGCGGTTTGTACTGCTTCGACTGACGAGCGGCTTGCGCAAAACTAACCGCATCGTTGGCGCGTAGCGCATCCATCATTTCATGTTCAAGTTCGAGCATTTCAAAAACCCCAATTCGCCCACGGTACCCCGTCAAATTGCAGTTCTGGCACCCACGTCCACGGGTAAAAGCCGCTTCAACTTGATTTGGGAAACGCACCGTCAGCCACTGTTTGCGCGCTTCATCAACCTCATCCACCGCTTTACAATCGGGGCAAACTTTACGCACTAAACGTTGGGCAACCACCGCCCGCACGGCGCTGGCCACTAAATAGCCCGGTGCGCCCATGTCCATCATGCGCAAGGCGCTATCAACCGCATCATTGGTGTGTAAGGTGCTCAACACTAAGTGGCCGGTTAAGGCCGCGCGCAAACCAATTTCAACCGTTTCTTGATCACGCATCTCGCCGACTAGAATAATGTCCGGGTCTTGACGCAAAAAGGTTCTCAGCACCGTTGAGAAATCAAGGTCAATTTTAGGGTTGATCTGCACTTGGCTGATGCGTGGCAATCGGTACTCAACCGGATCTTCTGCGGTAATGATTTTTTTACCGGGAACATTGAGCTCTGATAACGCGCCGTACAGCGTCGTCGTTTTCCCTGAGCCAGTTGGACCGGTTACTAAGATCATGCCGTGTGGACGTTTAAGTTGATGACGTAAACGCTGTAAAATATCATCAGGAATACCTGACTCTTCCAGTTTACGAACTCCGGATGATTGGTTGAGCAAACGCATCACCACCGATTCACCGTATTGTACTGGCATGGTCGACATACGAATATCGACCGATTGGCCTTTGGCTCGGATATTAAAACGGCCATCTTGTGGGAGGCGTTTTTCTGAGATATCAAGATTGGCCATCAATTTTAAACGCAGCACTAAAGCCGAAGCGATGTTGGTTTCATTGAGTAGGGTTTCGTGTAATACCCCATCAATCCGCTGGCGCAAACGCAATACGTTGGCATCAGGTTCGATATGAATATCAGACGCCCCGACCTGAATCGCATCTTCAAATAGAGAGTTGATGAGCTTAACAACGGTCACTTCATCGCTATCATCATCACCGATATCGAAATCAAAGGCGGTATTGCCTTGGTGTTCCAGTTGTAGCTGCTCGGCAAAGGACGCAATTTCTTTGGTGCGGCGATAATAACGATCAAACCCTTCAACCAATTGTTTTTCTGGAGCAATAACGAATTCAAAACTGTATTGAGGCAATTGCGTAAGCAGTGATTCTTGAGCAAACAGATCCGCCGGATCACTCATCGCGATACGCAGCGTGTCGCCATTTTTACCAATGATTAAGGCGCGTAAACGGCGTGCATGTACCTCCGGGAGGATCTGCACTGCATCAATATCGACATTGGCTCGGCTGAGATCGATCAGCGGCAGCGAAAGTTGCTGCGATAAGAAGCTCAGCATCTGCTGCTCTGACAAAAAGCCGAGTTCGATCAGCGTGTCACCCAGTTTACGTCCACTGCGTTTTTGCGCGACTAGCGCTTGCTCCACTTGATTCTCGGTGATGATCCCTTCTTCAACCAGCAGATCACCTAAGCGTTTTCGTAGCTTAATTTGCACTCGCACTCTCCTCTAAACTACTTAGTACGGCTAGGCGATCACGAATAAACAGTTGCGACTGACTCGAGAGGCCAACTTTCGCAAGCGCTTGTTGGTAGGTATATTTGGCCGCCTGAAAATCCATCGTACGCTCTTGTGCTATCGCAAGCCCTAACCACCAGCGTGCGTTCTCAGCATCAAGCTTGACTAAGCGTTGATAGCTTTCTAATGCGAGTGAATCTTGCTTGGCTTTTTGTGCCAAGGCTGCCCTTAGCGAGAGATAATCGATCGAAGCATTGTCAGGTAAATGAACTAGAGGGGTTAACGCCGCTTCACTCTGCTTCTCTTTAATCAGCAATTTGGCTAACGCGATCCGCAAACTTTCTCCGTTATGATTGAGCTTTATACCGCTTTGTAAAATTTCAAAAGCTTTGCGCGCATCACCTTTGCCGTAATAGAGCGCGGATAATTTTTGACGGGCGAGTTCATTTTCTGGGGTAAAGCGTAGCACTTCACTGTACGCATCCAGTGCCTCTTTGAGCTCATTGCTGTCCACGGCTTTATCAGCGCGGCTCATTGCTTTTACCGCCAGTTGCTCTGGCGTCAAATCCACTTGTTCAATCAAAACACTTGAGATTTCTTGGTCACTTTCAGCACCGAGCGCGACCACACGGTTAGAATGCAACGGCTGTTGATTGGCTAAGGCCGAATCCTGTTTAACCGCCACTGTGGGCGTTGCTGAATTTGACGTTTTTTTGTCTACTGCAACAACGGCAGTTTGATAAACAGGGCGATGCTCCGTGACAATTTTGGTGGTTGGGGAAACAAGCGCAGGCGAAGAGCTTCGCTCATCAACCTCTAACAACAGGCTCTTAGGTTCATTCACTATCGCTTGATTGGCCAGTGTCTGACTGACCACTGTTTGGCTGACCATAGTTTGACCGACAATAGTTTGGTCAACCGCAGCTTGGTCAACCATAGCTTGCTGCTGTGACACCGCCCATCCACCGACCGCTAAGCTGGCAGCAAACCCGGCTACCATCCACAACCAAGCGCGGCTGCGTTTTACTTTCGCAACTTGCGCTGGTTGCAAGTTCACCACCGATTGGCGTTGCGCTTGTGCCAGTTTTGATAGTGCATCGTTCATCGCACTCATGATTGACTCCATCCCCACATAAAAGGGCGTTTAAACTTAGGCTTACAGGTATCAAACGTATCGTGAATCGCTGTAAATAGGTGCTGATTGCGAATCGTGCTGTCGTTTTGCGTAAAAGCCAGCAACAGAGCTTTGTGACACACTTGGTTAATCAAACGAGGGGTACCATAACTGGCTCGCCACAACGCTTTTTTCTGTTCAAGATTAAACAGTTGCGCATCACCTCCGGCTTTGCTCAAGCGGCTCTCGATATAAGCGACTGTTTCATCTAAAGAGAGCGGCCGCAGATAAGCGCTAAAAGTAATTCGTTGGCGAAATTGGCGCAGATGGTGCTGCGCTAAACGCTCATCGAGCTCTGGTTGGCCGATCAACACCAGTTGCAACAACTTTGTGTATTCTGTTTCTAAATTGCCGAATAAACGCAGCACTTCTAATGCATCGTCTGGTAACGCTTGTGCTTCATCAACAATCGCGACTACTCGTTTCCCCTGCTGCTTTAGCACAATCAATTGTTGCTGAATACGATCAACAATATCCGCATCATCTTGCTTACTAAGGCCTAGTTCGCTGGCGACAGCTTGGCGAAGTTCTCGACCATTAAGCGCTGGGTTGGGTAAGTAAATCAGTGCAATATGATCGTGTAAATGATTGATCAACATGCGACACACCATGGTTTTTCCGGTCCCTACTTCTCCGGTTATTTTGATCACCCCTTCGCCTAAATCAATGGCGGCACTCACGGTTTGAATCGCCTCGTAATGTGGCGCTAAGCCTAAAAACAGTGACGTGTTAGGCGTGAGATGAAAAGGCAGTTGGTCAAAACCAAAGTGCTCAAGATACATGCTGTTTATTCTTCGTCTGGGAACCACTCCTGCAGTAGTTCACGCGAGCGTTCGAGCTCTTTTTGCCACGTATTAACACCCACAACGGTTGGTTTAAGCAAAATCACCAATTCGGTTTTCTCAGTCAGCTCAGAGGTGTTACGAAACAGATATCCTAAACCGGGTAAATCTCCCAAAAAAGGGACTTTAGATACTTGATTAGAGGTGTTGGATTTCATTAATCCACCAATCACCACCACATCACCATCTTGCGCGCGGATCACCGAGTCTGATTCGCGGATCGTACTGCGCGCTAATGGCAACACAATTTGGTTGCCTGCATATTCAATTTGTTTCTTCTGCTCGTCGACTTCAATCACAGCAGGGTGCACGTGCAATAGCACATTGCCTTGGTCATCAATTTGTGGCGTCACGTCGAGCGAGATACCCGAGAAAAAAGGCGTGAGTTGGATATCCGGTGCAACATTGGAGTTATCGCCATTGCCAACCACACCCGTTACATCAGTGACATAGTATTCATCGGTGCCGACTTTGATCACCGCTTTTTGGTTATTAGCCGCGGTGACTCTTGGACTGGATAGGACATTCAAATCCCCTTGAGTTCCCATGAAGTTAAGCACTGCTTTAAAGCTACCATCTGAAATGGTGACATTGGTTTGGCCTTGCAACAGAGTGCCAATCGCATCCATCCCCGGCAGTAACGAAGCCGCACTACCGACTTTATCAATCACAACATCACCATTGCCAAAGGACATATTTGACCAATTGATCCCTTGCTGGTAACCATCGCTCAAGGTGACTTCTAAAATTTTCGCTTCAAGGATCACTTGTCGCTGCAGACGTTGCTGAGAAATGCCAAGGAAGTTACGCACTTCGCGAATTTCATCGGGGTAAGCGCGAATCGTAATGACACTGGCTTGTGGCGTGACGACCACACTTTGACCTTTGCCCGAACCAATCAGTTGTGCAACGGCTTTTTCAAGCTGCGGCCAGAAATCGCTTTCACTGGTGGTTTCAATTTCAGTCCCACCTTTCGAATTACTGGATGAGTTACTCGAATTGGAATTAGAACTGGAATTTGAGCTAGAACTACTAGAAGAACTAGAACCGGTATCCGTATTAGTGATCGTACCGGTGGTGATGGAAGTTAAAGAACGGCCCGTACGTTTAAGTTGTAAATAATCGACCGGGATAGTCACAGTACGCAGGCCTGACGGGTAAACCTGAATCACTTTACCCTTTTTGATAATTTCATAGCCATACATGTCACGAACGACGGCCAATACATTATCCAAAGTCACGTCGGTTAGATTTACCGTTACACTTCCAGTAACTTCAGGGTGGATGGCGGCACTAAACTCAGTTCCTTTTACTAAACTGGCAAAAAATACCCTTGCATCCACATTATCAGCTTGGATACGAAAGCGTTTAACCGTTTCTTGACTGCGCGCTGTGATTCCCTCAATGTCAGGCATCAAGTCAGCTTCTACGGAGGCCGGTAGAACGGCTAGATTTCGGCTATTGGCTTCATTAAGCGCCTGATTCAAAGACTGTTTCATCTCAACTGGATCTCGATGCCCCATAGAACAGCCCATTAAGGATACGATGACTACGCCTAATACGATTTTACGCATACGATTTCTATACCTTACTGCTTGATGTCCAGAGAAAAGAGGCCTAAATCCCACGTCTTTCCTCTGCGAGAAAGGGTCACTTGCTGTGGTTCAATGGCTTCTACTGTGTAGCCAAATAGCGACTCTCCGATGCCAACCACTTGATCGTTAAGCACTGCCACACAAGGTATGGTTTGTTGGCATACAATACTTTGCAACCTAGGTAGCGGGTAACTCTCTATCTTATTGACAGGTGATGCGCTCTCACTCGCCCAACCTAATGGCGCGGTAGGATCTTGCGCTGCCCAACTACTGCATACAAAACACATCAACAGCAGTGAAAAAACGGATCTAACCACCAATAAACTCCTGTCTAATGCCTAATGTGTACACTTCCATAATGACTCTGGCTTGGGGGTAATTTTCTACCTTGTATTGGAAATGACGCCAATAATACTTCATCGGTAAACTTTCTAAATTGGTCAAATAATTCAATATCGCGAAGTAATTACCGGTGAACTCCAATCTCACAGGATGAACATAATAGCCTGAATATTCAGATGATTGGTTGTTATTTGCAATCGGCTCTGCTGCTAATGACTCCATGGAGACCAAAGTCAACTCTGGGCTGGTTGCCAAAACACTTTCAAGCAATTGCGCCATCTTCGCGGGTGTAATCAGTGAATCAACCAATGCTGCCAGCTCAAGCGAGAGAGTTTGGCTCTGCGCCATTAACTGTTTGAATTCTAGATTGATCTCTTGATTCGGATCTTTATTAAGCTTAGCAGTCAATAACAGAATTTCACCTTGCATTCGCTGGTTCATCTGCTCAACAGACTGAAGCTGTAACCGATTAGCCGCCACCGATTTCATCGCGGGTTCAAGTAACAAGCTAAACAGGAGCAGCGCAATCACTACTAAACCGCACAAGGCGATCAACATTTTTTCACGCGAACTGATGGCTAAGAATTTGTTGCTGATGCTCTGCCAATTCATTGGCTATCCTCCGCTTTAGTTTTAAGCTCAAAGATGAGAATGCCTTGCTCATTGCGCGCAATTTTTAACTTTTCAAAACTACGTCCCACTAGGTTCAGTTCGCTTTTGAACTGACTTAGCCAGTTTGGAATATCTTTCGCCTCTCTGGCTAAGCCTTGCAAATCGAGCTGCTCATGTTGAATGGTAATGGTCGTTAATGAAAGATCATCACGGCTGAGTGTGGCTAGCGAACGCATGACTCCTGAGTAACCGACCTGTTGTGATTGGTCAAACTCATTAATCGAATCCAATGTGGCTTGTTTGCCCTTAATTTGCTGCTTCAAACGCTCAATCGCCGCCATTTTTTCAACCGATGGCTTATGCTTGTCAACTTTCTGTTTGGTCGTTGCTAATTCAGCAGCAAGGACTTTATTTTGCGCTTGTTTGGCTTGTAGCTGCTGTTTCAATTGACTATTTTGCCATTGATAACTGGCATAGGCCAATAGCATCACTAAAGCGACAATGCCCCAAATCGCGCAGACCATGGAGAGTGAAAAATACTCTTTCTTCGGCTTAAGATGCGCCGGGTATAAGTTGAGCATTGAATCGTCAATGCGAGTCACTTGCTCCACCAGCAGATGAGCCGAACTCGGTAACCGCTCATCAAGCAGGGAAACTTTGACATTTAGACGTTCATTTAATGCATCGACCAACTCTTGCTGAGCTTCTTCATCACACAGCACTTTTAGCTGATGTAATGAGGCCCCTTTAAGCTGCGAGGAAAGGTAATCGATCGAACGTTGCAGTTCTAACGCTAAGCCATCGAGCTGTAAAACCGAGCTGGCGACGCCAGTAATGGGAGAGACAACACCTCTCATCGTTCGTTGAAAACAGCATTTTCGATCCACAAATGCGTCAAACTTAAAACTGCTGTTTTTACTGCGCTGTAGCAGCAAAAAATGCTCAAGATCACCGGCACTTCTCGCCCACACTTCATCTTCGGGAATGACTTTGCCTAACTCTAAACCCATCGCACTCAGTTGCGACGCCACTTCCAATACCGTGCGTTTTGAGACCACGTAGGCTTGAATTTTATTATCTGCGGGTAACGGAAAAGCATCAGCGATGATGTCAGTGACTTTCTCTGTCACCAGATCTTTCAATAAAAATGGCAGGGCGACTGACCACTCTTCTTTGGGTAACTGCGGTTTTTCTATTTGATAAGTTTGATAAAAATGAGCGTGGAGGACAAGGTTAATTACCGTACCCTTGATGTTGAGCGGTTTGAGTGCGTGAAAGAGTACCTGTTGCCACGTTGCACCATCAAGCGGGATCTCTGTCGGCAAAGTCGCATCATCCAAAGCCGAGAAATAGAGAGCATCAGGTCTTACGACAACGAACAATTGCCGCAACGTCGCTTTAGATGGTTTTAATTTATCAATCAGTGACTGAAGATTCATATAGGTTCGCTTTTATTTTTTACGCCAACGATTTCTTCGCCCTAAGGTCACGCTAGGGCTAATTATTTTCTCAGGTAACAAAGGCTGTTCTTCTTCAAACAGTCGGCCTTGCCCACCATGAATGCCTAGGTTTTTTAGCGTTTGCCACTCTTGCTCTGTTTCGACACCGACCGCAATAACTTGAGTCTGAGTACCGCCACAAGCACCGATCATGCTACGAACAAACAGCTGATTTTCATGCCGTTGATCTATTTTCTTCATCAAACTGCGGTGTAACTTAAGGAAATCAATCTTAAGATCTTTTATGTAGTGAGTGCTGACAATCGTTCTGCCAGCCTGCCCTACTACTACCTTAGCACCGAGGCCGGAGATCATCTTAATAACGGGGCGCATATAATCGAGATGCTGTACTAACCGACCTTCAGGAAACTCAAAGGAGAGCTGCGATCGGCTACTCGAGGTAAGTTGCAACAATTCATGCCGGAACCACTTAAAATACTGCTTATCGGCGAATGGAATCACATGCAAGTTCACTGACACATTGACCTTAACTTCAGAGCTTTTAAGCAAACGAACGACTTTAAGCAATACGGCTCGATCCATTACCATTTCATAACCCACCGTTTCTAAGGCTGAATGAAAGCGAGAGGCTTTTATAACACCTTGTTCTGGATCATCAATACGCGCAAACAACTCATCGTGCAGCCATACTAAATCATTCGTCTTTTCAAGCAAATAGCAAGGTTGACGGAATAAAATTATTTTCTCAGGCGTCAGCACCTGATCAAACAAAGTTCGCCAACGCACACTGCCACGTTCCTCTTGGAAAAAAGTACTCTTTTTAAAGCGGCTCCACGTGTTCACTCGCTGTAACTGAGCACTTTTTAAGGCCGTTTCTGCCTCATCCAACACTCGACCACGCCGCTCGCCTTCGCTGTACATACTGATACCTATATGGCACCAGTTTTCTTTATCGAGCGGCTCTGGAGGCGATATGCGCGCTAAAAGCTTCAAACATTGTGTAGCAATAGAAGCGACCTCTTTTACCCCTTGGTGCGGCACAAAAATGGCAAAATCGGTATCGTAATAACGAGATAAAATAACATCCGGGTAACGCTGTATGACGTTAGAGATGTTCTCCCCGACTTCCACGACGAGATCATCCGCTGCTTTTTTATCATTTTCTTCGCACAGAGAATCCCAATCATCGATACGCACTAACAAAACGCCACCACGCGCGCCATTCTCTAACAAGGCTGATTCCAATTTGCTATCAAAAAGGACACGGTTGGCCGTACCCGTCAACTTATCTAAGAAGGTTTGGGTCCGGATAAAAGTATCAAAGCGGCTACGCTCTTGACGAGCATCTTGCAGCTCATCAATCAGGACATCAAGCGCCTCACTCGCCGTATAAGGCCACTCGCGGTGATCACCTTTGGCGTACTGCTCCACTCGACCGGCGAGAATCATTCGCCCTCGCTCCTCCAGCAACTCAGATCCCAGCAATTGCTCTTTAAGCCACTTTACCCCACGAATCAAACAAAACACGATGAGACCAACTGCCAACGTAATAGACCACATGGCACCCAATGAGTAGCTATAACTGAGATAGGGCGGAACTGCTTTAAAGCTGATGCTATAGCCTGGATTACGTTCAAGGATAATATCAATATGGTACAAACGGGCAGGGTCGACTTTGGACGAGGTATCTTTAAAACGGTAAATAACGCCAGCTGGTGAAGAGAGCTGCATTTCAACAATGCTACTGGCTTGCAACATTTTGGGCATCCAACGTTGCAATGAATAAGCGGCATCAGGATCTTCTATTTCTTTATCGACTACCTCCACAATTCCTGCTAGGTAGTGATTGAGATATTCTTGTCCAAGCCGTTGAAAAGACAAAGTTCCACCAATAAACAAAATGAACATTGCACTGGTTACGATGAGCGTAACAAAAGCTACTAACCGAGTACTCAGTTTCAGTGTTGGTGTATACCGCATGAATGCTGAATTCCTTTTCAACGTAAACTTTGTCGATCACTAAGCTGTGCTGACAAATAAGAAAATGCTAATAGTGATAACTATATAAAAAAGCCGCGGTTTTCGCGGCTTTTTTCGACATTCGAACGTTTAGAATGGGATGTCGTCATCAAAATCCATTGGTGGTTCATTATACTGAGGTTGAGCCTGTTGAGGAGCTGACTGCTGTTGCTGTGGTTGCTTTTGCATGGCAGGCTGCTGAGGTTGCCCCCATCCGCCACCTTGTTGCTGCTGTTGTGGCATTCCACCTTGCGCTGGAGCACCACCTTGAGCACGGCCACCCAACATTTGCATCACACCATTAAAACCTTGTACGACAACTTCGGTGGTATAACGATCTTGTCCGCTTTGATCTTGCCACTTACGAGTTTGTAGCTGGCCTTCAATGTACACTTGTGAACCTTTACGTAAGTATTCACCAGCAACTTCGGCTAATTTGCCAAACAGCGCAACACGGTGCCATTCGGTTTTTTCGCGTTGCTCGCCAGTTGCTTTATCACGCCATGAATCTGACGTTGCAATGGTGATATTTGCCACAGCAGCGCCACCAGGCATATAACGAATTTCTGGGTCGTTACCTAGGTTACCCACTAAAATAACTTTATTTACTCCACGGCTTGCCATGTTTTGCTCCGTCTTCCATCATGAGTGTTCTTTAAATAGCTGACTAGGATACCACGCTTTATGCGAGGCACAAATCTTCACAGAAATAGTTGTCAAAATTCATCTCACAATCTTGCTCAATTTCCTATTTTTTAGAACCACTACCTCTAATTTAAGGATGACAAAACACTCAGTTACCTTACTATATGAAACTAAGCGCAATTTTATTTATCTCGTTGGCTTTATAACCTAATTTCCGTCATTTTCTAGACAGTTGTCTAACATTCTCGTCAAAAGGAAGTGACCATGAGAAAAGCAAACTATACCCGCACCATTTACTTTCTCTGTTTAGATAAAGAGCAAGAACACCCTTATATTGACCATTTAACCGATCGGCTTGGGCTGCCCATTCCTAAAATTGAGCCCGAAACCCTGCGCCAAACGTATTGCTCAGATAAACACAAAATATTGATGATTGACCATGCCGATTATGCGCAGTTGCAACGACGCTTGGGAAACTGCCCATTAAACAGTCAGCATCATGAAACGATCCTCATCAATGTGTTGCAAAGATTAACCACGAATGACTTATTAACCTTTGGCCATTTAAAGGGGCTATTTTATAAAAATGACACCCTAGATAAAATTGCATTTGGGCTTGGTGAAATCATTAACGGACAAAATTGGCTACCCAGACACGCTGTAAGCCAGTTACTGCACTACTATCGCTACGCGTTTGAATCCCATACTGCTCAAGTGATTACAGACTTAACCGCCCGCGAAATACAGATCCTCCGCTGCTTACAAACTGGCGCATCGAATAACCAAATGTCGGAAGATTTATTCATCAGTGAATTCACAGTCAAATCACATCTCTACCAAATATTCAAAAAGCTATCGGTCAAAAATAGGGTCCAAGCGATTGCGTGGGCCAATCAAAATATTCTGTCTTAATTATGTGCTTTCACGCAGAATTTAACTGAGTTCACCGCTTTAGTGGTGATAGCGTTTCATAAAGCATGATAAGGTTGCGCCATCAATTAACAATTCAAATAAAAATAAGGTTATAGCATGATCAAAAAATGCCTATTCCCAGCCGCTGGCTACGGTACACGTTTTCTTCCAGCGACAAAATCAATGCCCAAAGAGATGATGCCAGTAGTCAATAAACCCTTGATCGAATATGGTGTTGAAGAGGCGATTCAAGCCGGAATGACCGGGATGTGTATTGTGACTGGGCGTGGAAAACACTCGATCATGGATCACTTCGATAAAAACTATGAGTTAGAGCATCAAATTAGTGGCACCAACAAAGAAGAGCTACTGGTTGATATTCGTGAAATCATTGATACCGCCAACTTCACCTACATTCGTCAACGTGAAATGAAAGGTTTAGGCCATGCGATTTTAACGGGTCGAGAGTTAGTCGGCGATGAACCTTTTGCGGTGGTGCTGGCCGATGACTTATGTGTCAATCAAGAAAAAGGGGTTTTGGCACAAATGGTCGCTCTGTATAAACAGTTCCGCTGCTCAATTGTTGCCGTTCAAGAAGTGCCTGAAAATGAAACACATAAATACGGTGTTATTTCCGGTGAAATGATCAAAGACGATCTGTTCCGAGTGGATGACATGGTTGAAAAACCAGAACCAGGCACCGCACCAAGCAATTTAGCCATCATTGGTCGCTACATTTTAACCCCAGATATTTTTGATCTGATTGAGCAAACAGAGCCGGGTAAAGGTGGCGAAATTCAAATTACCGACGCGCTACTCAAACAAGCGCAATCAGGCTGTGTATTGGCGTATAAATTCAAAGGCCAACGCTTTGACTGTGGTAGCGTAGAAGGCTATATCGAAGCCACTAACTACTGCTTTGAAAACATGTACAAAAAGAACGAACAAAAAGTCGCGTTGGATAAACATTCGACTCATAAAGCTTAAGTAACCGAATGCGTTAGTCACCTAGCGCCTCCCCAATAAAAACCACGGCAAGTTCCGTGGTTTTTATTTACTGTTTTTTTATCCAGTACCTATTTGCACAAAACTCACACTATGCAATACTTGCTTAACTTGTGTTACATAGAGCCTAGATGATGGACAAAATTGAAGTTAGGGGCGCTCGAACCCACAACCTGAAAAATATCAACCTGACCATTCCACGCGATAAATTAACGGTGATTACAGGGCTATCAGGCTCGGGGAAGTCGTCTCTCGCCTTTGATACACTCTACGCAGAGGGCCAACGCCGCTATGTTGAATCGCTGTCTGCCTATGCACGCCAATTTTTATCTTTGATGGAAAAACCGGATGTTGACCATATTGAAGGTCTTTCACCGGCCATCTCTATTGAACAAAAATCAACCTCGCATAACCCTCGTTCTACGGTTGGCACCATTACCGAAGTTTATGACTACTTGCGTCTGCTCTATGCGCGAGTCGGTGAGCCGCGTTGCCCTGAGCACAAAGTGCCACTTCGCGCCCAAACCATCAGCCAGATGGTTGATAAGGTGTTGGAATTAGCTGAAGGTTCAAAGCTGATGCTGCTTGCACCGATTGTGAAAGAGCGCAAAGGTGAACACGTTAAAACGCTGGAAAACTTGGCCGCGCAAGGTTTTATCCGCGCCCGCATTGATGGTGAAACGTGCGATCTGACTGATCCACCAACCCTTGAACTACACAAAAAGCACACCATTGAAGTGGTGGTTGATCGCTTTAAAGTTCGTCCTGACCTACAGCAGCGCCTAGCCGAATCCTTTGAGACAGCGCTCGAATTGTCTGGCGGTATTGCTGTGGTTACTGACATGGATGGTGAAGGCGAACAGATTGTATTCTCAGCCAATTTTGCTTGTCCACACTGTGGCTACAGTATGCAGGAGTTAGAGCCTCGGCTGTTTTCATTTAATAACCCAGCGGGCGCATGCCACACCTGTGATGGTTTAGGCGTACAACAATATTTTGACCCTGAACGCGTTATCCAAGATAGCCAACTCAGCCTCGCGCAAGGAGCGATTCGTGGCTGGGATCAGAAAAATTACTACTACTTCCAGATGCTCACGTCACTCGCTGCGCATTATGATTTTGATTTACATACCCCATTTAACAAACTGCCTAAAAAGGTTCAGGAAATCATCTTGAAAGGCTCGGGGAAAACTGAGATTGAGTTTAACTACATTAACGATCGTGGTGATATTCGGGTTAAACGCCATCCGTTTGAAGGCATTCTCAATACACTTGAACGGCGTTATCGCGATACAGAATCTAACTCTGTCCGTGAAGATTTGGTGAAATACATCTCGACTAAGCCTTGTACCAGTTGTAATGGCACCCGTTTACGCATCGAAGCTCGCAACGTATTTATCAATGACACCGCGCTCCCGGAAGTGGTGGAACTGAGCATTGCCGATGCCTTGCAATTTTTCCAATCTCTTGATTTAGAAGGCCAACGAGCACAAATTGCTGAAAAAGTAATGAAAGAGATCAATGACCGTTTGCATTTCCTCGTCAACGTTGGGTTGAATTATCTCAACCTTTCTCGGAGTGCTGAAACCCTGTCAGGAGGCGAAGCACAACGGATTCGCTTAGCGAGCCAAATTGGCGCTGGACTCGTTGGGGTAATGTACGTCTTAGATGAGCCATCGATTGGGCTCCACCAGCGTGATAACGAACGGCTATTAAAAACGCTCACGCATTTGCGCGATCTAGGCAACACGGTATTAGTTGTAGAACATGACGAAGACGCCATTCGTATGGCCGATCATGTAATTGATATTGGCCCCGGTGCTGGTGTGCATGGTGGGCAAGTCGTCGCAGAAGGGAATGTGAATGACATAATTTCCAACCCTAATTCGCTCACGGGACAGTACCTGAGCGGCGCAAAAAAAATTGCGATTCCTACCGTGCGTACCCCGAGAGATCCCAAGAAAACGGTGGAGCTTATCGGCGCGTCGGGTAACAACCTCAAGACGGTTGATTTATCAATTCCTGTTGGCTTATTTAGCTGCGTAACAGGAGTTTCAGGCTCCGGTAAATCAACCTTAATTAATGATACCTTTTTTAAAATTGCTCATACGGCCTTAAATGGAGCCACCACAGCAACGCCAGCTCCATATCAAAAAATCAAAGGGTTAGAGCATTTTGATAAGGTCATCGACATTGACCAGAGCCCGATAGGCCGAACTCCCCGCTCAAACCCGGCCACCTATACGGGCATTTTCACACCGATCCGTGAGCTATTCTCAGGCACTCAAGAGTCTCGCTCTCGAGGCTATAAACCGGGTCGTTTTAGCTTTAACGTACGCGGTGGACGCTGCGAAGCATGCCAAGGTGATGGTGTGATTAAGGTTGAAATGCACTTTTTACCCGATGTTTACGTGCCATGCGATGTGTGTAAGGGCAAACGCTATAATCGTGAAACATTGGAAGTCCGCTACAAAGGCAAAGCGATTGATGAAGTGTTGGAGATGACCGTCGAAGATGCTTACGCTTTTTTTGAGCCCGTACCGATGATCGCTCGCAAACTCAAGACTTTGATTGACGTGGGTTTATCCTACATACGCCTCGGACAAGCGGCGACGACATTGTCAGGGGGCGAAGCTCAACGCGTCAAACTGGCTCGTGAACTATCAAAACGCGATACAGGAAAAACCTTGTACATTTTGGATGAGCCAACGACTGGCTTACACTTCCATGATATCCAACAGCTCTTGACCGTATTGCATCGCCTACGCGACCACGGCAATACCGTGGTGGTGATTGAACACAACTTAGATGTGATTAAAACCGCAGACTGGGTGATCGACTTAGGGCCAGAAGGTGGACAAGGCGGCGGCGAAATTATTGCTCAAGGAACGCCCGAAGATGTGGCGCAGATCGAAGGTTCACACACAGCACGCTTTCTTAAGCCTATGTTGAAATAGAAAAAAACGGTAAAGTAAAGAAACCAGCAAGTGGTTGCTGGTTTCTTTTAATTGGAACGCGAGACCTATGGCAACATTGCATCTAAGCGGTACACAACTTGAAGCACAAACACCCGCCATCCCGTTAAACAAACCCTTTTTGCTTTCGATTGGCATTCTCTATTTACTGGCAATGCATTTTTTTATGCCCAACCCTGGTGGCTCAGGTCTGGCTTTATCTTTTAATCCAACCACTTGGCTTGCCCTTAGTTTTACGCTCTCATTAGGTCTGTATCAACTCGCATCTAACCGTAGGTTACGCTATTCCAAACTGACCATCGGTCTTTTCATCAGTTGTACCATCATGACGATTCCGCTGCTTTATACGAATGCTCAAATTGAGTCGTCGCTGAGTCGAATGTTAGGACTATGGGCTGGGCTGCTTTTTTTTGTATTGCTGCAACAATTTCGTTTTAGTAACAAACATAAGCAGCGATTACTCTGGTTTATCGTACTCGCGGTATTGATTGAAACTCTATTTGGTCTGTACCAATACTTTTTGCTTTCACCCGATAATATTTTTGGCTACAACACCCTCATCAACCGCCCTTACGGCATTTTTCAGCAACCGAATGTGATGGCGAGCTTTCTCGCGACAGGGCTGGTTATGTCCGGCTATTTACTGGCTCGCCAACCGAAAAAGTACAATCAGCATGTTAGCGAAGTGAGCCTACTTTATGTCACTCCACTGCTCACTGCACCGTTGCTGGTGATATTAGCCTCGCGCACTGGCTGGATTGGCGCGGTACTCGGCACGCTTTTTGTTCTGCCTTACCTATTTAAATTTTCGACGCCTAAACGGTTTTGGGGATGGAGCGCTGCAACGCTATTGGGTATTGCTTTAGGGTTTGTCGCTGTCTATTCCCAAGGCACGGGCGATTTTCTAGAGAATAAGGCTGATTTAGAGAGCCCTCGCCGTTATACCTTTCCTCAAACCATCGATATGGTCATAGAGAAACCCTTCACGGGTTATGGCTATGGCAAGTTTGAATCTGAATATTTGCTTTATACTGCAAGGCAACACCAATTAAACCCTAGCTACCAACCGGGGTTGGCGTCGATGGATCATCCTCATAATGAATTACTATTCTGGGCGGTGGAAGGCGGTTTGTTACCTGTGCTAGGGATCACACTGGCCATGCTTTTCGTGCTCATGCGGATGTATTCGGCCAAGAAAGGGACCAGGCTTGCGATGTTCGCCCTTTTCATCCCTATCGTGTTGCACAGCCAACTCGAATACCCATTTTACCATTCTGCCATTCATTGGATAACCTTCATTATTCTGCTTTTTTGGGTTGATCAACGCGTGGCTAAATACCGTTCGGCCCCTTTTGGCCTTATCAGTAAATCCCTGTTTCGAGTATTGAGTTTAGTACTGCCGATTTTGACTGGCTTTTATATGCTCAGCGCACTGCACAGTAATTACGTGCTTACCCAATTTGAGAAATCTCAACCCAAGAACCCGGATATCCTACAAAAGGTGACGAACCCTGTGGTTTGGAAAGACCGTTTTGATTGGGATGTCTACAGCACTTACCTCAACATTGGTCTGTATAATCAAGATTCTAAATTGATTACGCCATACATCGACTGGTCATTGGCCATCATAAAACATAAACCGCGTCCTGCTTTTTACAATAATCTGATCTTGGCTTACCAAGGTATTGGTGACGAAAGCCGTGCAGAGCAAATTCGCTCCGAAGCTGCATTTTTGTTCCCCAATATGGATTTCAGTGAGGTGCAGTATAGCCCGCCAACCAGTTCGGCTGATCGTTCGTCTGCCAATTAAATTGAGTATATGAGCCTTATTCATAAAAAAAGCTTTCCCAAAAATAGAGAAAGCTTTTAACCGTTGAGCTTATTTCACACTCCAACCAGTAGATCTCACTGCCAGATGAATGGCTTACGTCACTGGTGGAAAATCCAACACCATGGTAGCAACGCTGAAATAGATGATCACCCCGATAGAATCCGCAATGGTCGTGATCAACGGAGCACTGGCTGACGCAGGATCGAGCTTAAACTTATTCAGAATGAACGGAAGGAGCATTCCAACAATACAGCCAATAATCACCACAATTTGCATCGTTACCGCAACGACAAAAGCGATATCACTGCCGCCTCGCCAAAAACCCAATAAAGAGACAGCAATGGCCATTGTTGCCCCTAATAACGCCGCAATCCCTAACTCTCGCACCAACATGGATAGCCAATCTTTCATCACCACTTCACCAGTGGCTAAGGCTCGAACCATCAACGTAGCTGACTGGGATCCTGCATTACCGCCGCTATCAATCAACAGTGGTAAGAAGAAGACCAAGGCGACATAGGTTTGAATCGTCTCCTCAAAGTACGCAATACCGGCACCAGAAAAAAGATTACCAAAGACTAACAACACCAGCCAAAACACACGTTTCTTGTACATTAACCATACGCTGGCTTCTTTAAGGTTACCGGTAAAACCAACCGCAGCGACTTTATGAAAATCCATATCCGCTTGCTGCTCGGCCACGTCCATCGCATCGTCATAAGTCACTATACCGACCAAACGAAATTGCTCATCAAAAACAGGCACCGCAAGTAAATCGTATTTACTGATGGCTTGCGCTGCACACTCTTGATCTTCATCGGCTCGCACAAACACTGTCTCTTTGGTCATGATGTCAGAGACAAGCGAGGTCGGTTGTGCCAGCACTAAATCCTTAAGCGAAAGTGTACCAAGTAAGCGATTCTGTTTATCAATCACATACGCTTGATAGATGGTTTCCCTCTCGTTGGCCATTTCACGTAAACGCGCAATCGCCTGCTGCACATCATCATCGGCGTTTAACGTCGCATAATCTGTCGTCATGATAGAGCCGACCGAGCCTTGCGGGTAGGCTGCAAGTTGTTGTACATCTTGCCGCTCTTGTTGATCCAGTAGAGCAAGTAGCGGCGGTTGGCGCGTCTCATCCAAGTGAGCATATAAGTCAGCCCTTTCATCATGGGGCATAACTTGAAGCACTTTCGCAAGCGCTTCGAGCGGCATTCTCTCCACCACTTTTTCTCTGATAGGCTCAGAAAAATACCCCAATAGCGCCGCTTGACGAGCGATTGGCATCAATTGCACCAGCTCAAAGACATCCTCTTCGCTCAAGGTCTGATTAGCCAACTGCTCAGCGAAGACTTGAGCAATATCAGCGATGGGATACTGTTCCATTAATTGATTTAAGTTTAATGGGTCACGATTAAAATTAATCGCAGCGAGTTCTAACGCTATTTTTTGTAATTTCATTATCATATCTCAGCCGATATTTAACTTTAAAAATAAACATAATAATTTTAAAGCTTATTTTTATAATCAATGTATTCAATGAATAACTTAAATTTTAAGCACACTGTTCCAATCTCACTAAAATTTCATTTAGTGAGATTGAGTGACTTATTTTAAAGTTTGTTAATATTTCTTATATAGAATAGGCGCCAATCACTCGATTACGACTATCGATGATAGGGATAATAGGCAAATGACTGTCTAATAATAACTTTCTAGCTTGAACCTTATCCATTAAGGCCGATACGGCAATATCGCTTTTGTGCATAATATCTTTCATGATGATATTCATCTGTGATACCACCACCTTGCTTAAATAAACAAATCCTAAGTATTCACCTGCATCACCAGAGATAAAGATAAGGTTTAAACGCTTATCGGTTAAGGACGATGAGCGTAGAATCGCAATCACCGCCTCTACAGATAGCGATGCGCCTATACAAATAAAGTTGTTATCCATTTCGGTTTGAATAGAGTGAGCAGCAGGTAGCCGGTTGCCCATAGCTAATGATGTGTTGTACATAACCATCTTTGTATCTCCTTGAAACGATCAAGGCAAAGAAACCAAATTATGCAGAAAATCCACGTAACTGAGCTGCAATAAGCTTATACCATCAAGCTCAAGCATTCCCCGCCTTGAACAAGCAAGTTAGGAGAAGATAAAGTCAGTCAAATAGAGAAGCCGTGTACTTGCGAAAGTTCTAGCGGTGTACAGATGACACGCAAGAAATTCAAAAGCATTCACGCTCTAGCCAGTAGAAACGCTGTATTGAATAAATCATATGATCGACTTAAACAAACACGATACTCTATAAAAAGAGTGTGATATTGACAGGAGAGAACAAGAAAAGGAGCTTCGTTAGTATGAATACCAACTTAGCAAAAGCGAGGCTTTAAATGAAAAGTTGGCAACAAAACGTAGGCTTTTCTACTAACCAGAAAATACCACACTTGGATAATCGACTACTCGACGAGTCCATAGGTTTCTATTGCACCTCTAAAAAGTTAATAATAAGTATGCTTTCTCAGCGCGGTTATCCTAACGCAGATAAAATAATGGTCAACCAAAACAATCGAACAATGTTCATTTTTTACAATACCATGACAATACAAAGTAGCATCCAAACCTGTTCTAATATTTAGGCCACAAACTTTAGCATCGTATATTTATTATAAATACACAAAATGCCACTTATATTCACAGGAGTAATTAAACCATTAACGGAAGAATTTATCTTAAGACATCAATCACGAGTATTCCACTCACGCTAGGGAAGAGCTAACAATAAAAATGAATTTTATGATTGATGCTGAAACGAACAACGTTCAGCATCAGCACCACTAAAAAGGAGCAAATGCTCCCTTATGTGTTTTTTTGCTAATTTGTTAATGACTCTTCTAACGCCCGCAAGCATAAGGCCACGTTTTCACTGCGTGCCCCATACCCCATTAGGCCAATACGCCACGCTTTACCCGCTAAAGTGCCAAGACCTGCGCCGATCTCCAAGTTGTATTGATTGAGTAGATGCGCTCGCACTTTAGCCTCATCAACCCCCTCTGGAATATAGATCGCATTCAATTGCGGTAAACGACAATCTTCAGCAACGACAAATTCAAATCCTAATTTTTCTAGGCCCAGCTTTAATTTGTCATGCATCACACGATGACGTGCCCACGCCTGCTCTAGGCCTTCATTTCTCAACACCAGTAAGGCTTCATGCAATGCGTACAAACTGTTAACTGGCGCAGTGTGGTGATAACTGCGTTTGCCTGCACCGCTCCAATAACCAAGCACTAAGCTTTGATCTAAAAACCAGCTTTGAACGGGGGTTGTGCGAGATTGAATTTTTTCAATCGCTTGCGCTGAAAAAGTCAGTGGCGATAAACCCGGAGGGCACGATAAGCACTTTTGGCTCCCAGAATAGACGGCATCGAGCTGCCATTGATCCACATAAAGTGGCACGCCGCCTAAGGATGTCACCGCATCTACAATACTCAGCATGTTGTTTTGCTTAGCCAGCAAACCTAATGCTTGCGCATCACTCAATGCACCAGTTGACGTTTCTGCATGGACAAACGCGAGAATTTTAGCATCAGGGTTAGCCTGTATGGCTTGTTCGACTTTATCCAGCGAAACGGGGGCTCCCCACTCATCATCCACCAGCACCACTTCTCCGCCACAGCGCACTACATTCTCGCGCATACGCTCGCCAAAAACGCCATTGCGACACACGATGACCTTATCTCCCGGCTCAATCAAGTTGACAAAGCACGCCTCCATACCAGCGCTGCCCGGCGCGGAAACCGCGATGGTAAACTCATTTTCCGTTTGAAAAGCGTATTTAAGCAGCTGCTTTAGCTCATCCATCATCTGGATAAAAAGCGGATCTAAGTGGCCAACAGTCGGCCTGCTCAGCGCTTGTAATACTTGAGGGTAAATATCTGACGGGCCTGGCCCCATCAAAATTCGCTGAGGTGGGTTAAAACTGGTAATGGACATAGTTGCTCCTTGCTTGTGGCCAAATGCGAATAGAATACCCAGAGTAAAACAAATCCGCTGAAGCAACAATTCGACCGAAGTCTAGAGGTCAAACCAGTGTCACACTCTGGTTAATTTTATTTTACATTTGGACTTAATTAGCGATTGACATTAACAGTTCAAAAACGTTCAATGAATGAGCTATCTAGCAGAAGAGGAGCACTGCCCAGGCAGATGTCTTGTGGAGCCTCAACTCCAATACAAAACATTAATGGGGAGCAGTGCCGAGATAAACCAAGGTTGTGGATTTGGTTTATCGGTTGAATGGGCTGAATCCCTTCAACTGTCATCAGCAACCCTGATGAAGAGCTTCTGAGGTAAACCAATCATAAAAACACCTCTTTATTTGCTCTAGAAAAACTCTCTTCAAACATTGGACGTTGGTACACCAACACTATTTTTATTTCAGGAAGTCGTGGGAGAAATGCCGTGAGCGCATTCAATGTCGCCAAATTTGGCGGAACAAGCGTTGCTAACTTTGAAGCAATGAGCCTTTGTGCCGCTGTGATCGAAAATAATCCAGAGACCAAATTAGTCGTGAGCAGTGCCTGCTCTGGCGTGACGAATTTATTGGTTGAATTAGCCAATGGCATACAAGATGCCAATCAACGCTTAAGTATTATCAAACAGTTAGCTGATATTCACCATGCGATTATTGACAAGCTTGCCGACCCGCTGCAGGTTGAAAAAGAGGTACACTCAATTTTAGATATGGTGGCCAGTGTCGCAGAAGCGGCCTCTTTTCAAGCGAGTAAAAAACTGACCGATCACTTAGTGGCTTGTGGCGAGTTAATGTCGACCTTCATTCTGACACAATTACTGCGTGAACGTGGCATGGATGCGATCCGTTTTGATATTCGAGAAGTGCTGCGTACTGATGATCACTACGGTCGGGCGGAACCGCAATTAGAGCAGATCCAGCAATTAGCCCAAGAGAAGTTAACACCACTTTGTCGGCAACACGTAGTGGTAACTCAAGGTTTCATCGGCGCTGATGAACAAGGGAATACAACCACATTGGGCCGAGGCGGCAGTGATTATTCTGCGGCCTTGATCGCCGAAGCGGTACAAGCTTCTGGCTTAGAAATTTGGACTGATGTGCCGGGGATTTATACGACCGACCCTCGCATTGCGCCTAAAGCCGCTCCGATTGCGGAAATAAGCTTTAGCGAAGCATCGGAGATGGCAAACTTTGGCGCTAAAATTTTGCATCCATCGACGTTGCTGCCCGCGCTTCGCCACGATATCCCTGTGTTTGTCGGCTCCTCAAAAGAGCCTGAAAAAGGCGGCACTTGGATCCGTAAACGTGTGGAAAGCTCACCTCTATTTAGAGCCTTGACCCTACGCTGCAATCAAACCATGGTTACGCTACGCAGCGCTAGCATGTTTCACGCATACGGCTTTCTTTCGAAGGTGTTTGAAATTTTAGCCAAACACAAAATTTCGGTGGATCTGATCACCACCTCTGAAATCAGCGTCTCATTAACATTAGATAAAACCGATACCTCAGGTGGAGCAGCTGAACTGCCTCAAGCGGTGCGCTTAGAATTAGAAGAGCTGTGTAAAGTTGAAGTCGAACATAATCTGTGTTTAGTTGCGCTGATCGGCAACAACATGAGTGAAAGCAAAGGCTATGCAAAACAAGTTTTTAGCACCTTAGAAGATTTCAATTTGCGTATGATTTGCTATGGTGCCAGCCCACACAACCTCTGCTTTTTATTACACGAGTCGGTTTCTAAAGCGGCAATTCAGAAACTTCATCAAGATTTGTTTGAACGATAAAACCACATTGAGTAGTAACACGCTGAATAAAAAACAGGTTGGCTTAGCCAACCTGTTTTTTATTACTTAATCTAAATTCGGCCCAAGCCATTTTTCCGCTTCTTGCATATTCCAGCCTTTACGTTGCGCGTAATCTTGCATCTGATCTTGCTGAATTTGTGCAATGGCAAAATAACGAGAGTCAGGATGCGAGAAGTACCAACCTGACACCGAAGCACCTGGCCACATAGCGTAACTGGTGGTTAAAGACATATCGATGGTTTGCTCAACCTGCAACATCTCCCACAAGGTGCCTTTTTCCGTATGCTCAGGACACGCAGGATAGCCCGGCGCTGGGCGTATACCTTGGTATTTCTCACGGATCAAATCATCGTTCGACAACTCTTCGTCAGCAGCATAGCCCCAAATTTCTTTACGAACTTGCTGATGCAAATATTCCGCAAAAGCCTCAGCAAGACGATCAGCTACCGCTTGGATCATGATGGCGTTGTAGTCATCGCCTTGCGCTTTATATTGGTCTGCTAATTCTCGCTCACCAATTCCGCCTGTCACGGCAAATGCGCCGATCCAATCTCGTTTACCACTCTCTTTTGGTGCAATGTAATCGGACAGGCAGTAGTTATAACCTTTGGGCTTTTCGGTTTGTTGGCGTAAGTGATGCAGAACATGAGCAACCTCGGTGCGCGATTCATCGCGATACACTTCGATATCATCCCCCACACTCGCGGCCGGGAATAAAGAGCAAATACCGCGAGCCTTGAGTAGCCCTTCTCGCTCAACTCTATCAAGCAATGCATTAGCATCATGGAATAAACTTTGCGCTTCCTCTCCCACCTCTTCGTGTTCAAAAATCGTCGGATATTTACCCATCAATGACCATGTCATGAAAAATGGTGTCCAGTCGATGTAACGACGAAGGGTAGCCACATCAAAATCATCAAACACATGTACGCCCAATTTAGCCGGAACTGGCGGCGTATAGTTACCCCAATCGATAACCGCTTTATTTGCCCTTGCCACTTCTAATGATACGGGTTTAGTACGGGGGGTTTTACGGTGATGTTGATCACGCGTGCGTTCATAATCGAGGTTTAATTTTTCCACAAAAGCAGGACGTAACTCATCAGAAAGAAGCGAAGAACAAACGCCTACTGCGCGCGAAGCATTGTTCACGTAAACAACTGGCTGGTGATAATTTTGCTCAATTTTAACTGCAGTATGTGCTTTAGAGGTGGTTGCTCCGCCAATCAAAAGCGGTAATTTAAACCCTTGTCGCTCCATTTCTTTGGCGACGTGCACCATTTCATCTAAAGAGGGAGTGATGAGGCCGGATAACCCAATGATGTCGACATTCTGTTCTTTCGCGACTTTGAGGATCTGCTCGCATGGCACCATAACACCGAGGTCAATGATTTCGTAGTTATTACACTGCAAAACGACGCCAACGATATTTTTGCCGATGTCGTGTACATCCCCTTTAACTGTGGCAAGAAGGATTTTGCCATTATTGGAACCTGCTTGCTTAAGCGCGTTGATGTAGGGCTCTAAATGCGCAACGGCTTGCTTCATAACGCGCGCCGATTTCACTACTTGCGGCAGGAACATTTTCCCTTCGCCAAAGAGGTCGCCGACCACGTTCATTCCATCCATGAGAGGCCCTTCGATCACATCCAGTGGGCGAGTGGCATTTTGACGAGCTTCTTCCGTATCTTCAACAATATACTCGGTGATACCTTTGACTAACGCATGCTCTAAACGTTTTGCGACTGGCCATGAACGCCATTCAAGCGCACTGGCATCCTCTTCCTTACCGACACCTTTGTTCGCATATTCAGCCGCAATATCCAGTAAGCGTTCAGTGCCATCGCTGCGGCGATTGAGAATGATATCTTCGACTGCTTCACGCAGTTTCTCAGGCACGTTATCGTAAATCTCAAGCTGACCGGCATTGACGATACCCATGTCCATGCCGTTTTTAAAACAGTGATAAAGGAATACAGCATGGATCGCTTCACGCACATAGTTGTTACCGCGAAAAGAGAAAGAGACGTTGGAAACCCCGCCGGAAATCATCGCATGGGGTAAATTACGTTTGATATCAGCCACGGCTTCGATAAAGTCCACAGCATAATTATTATGCTCATCAATACCAGTCGCAACCGCGAAAATATTCGGATCAAAAATGATATCTTCAGCAGGGAAACCAACCTCATCAACCAAAATTCGATAAGCTTTGGTACAAATTTCAAGTTTTCGCTCACGGGTATCCGCTTGGCCTACTTCATCAAACGCCATCACGATCACAGCAGCACCATAGCGGCGAATGAGTTTAGCTTGTTCAACAAACTTCTCTTTCCCCTCCTTGAGGGAAATAGAGTTCACAATCCCTTTGCCTTGAATGCATTTGAGACCTGCTTCAATTACCTCCCACTTAGAAGAATCAACCATGATTGGTACTTTGGAAATATCCGGCTCAGAAGCGCATAAATTGAGAAAGCGGACCATGCAAGCTTGCGCATCCAACATCCCTTCATCCATATTGATATCGATGATTTGTGCACCGTTTTCGACCTGCTCTCGAGCAACATGCAGCGCCTCATCATACTGCTCATCTTTGATTAAACGCTTAAAACGCGCAGAACCAGTGACGTTAGTTCGCTCACCTACGTTGATGAATAAGCTCTCTTTGGTAATCGTCAGCGGCTCTAGACCGGATAGACGACAAGCCACTGGAATATCGGGTAACGCTCTTGGTTTCACACCTTCGACCACTTTTGCCATTTGTCTAATGTGCTCAGGAGTGGTTCCACAACAGCCACCAACAAGGTTCAAGAATCCTGCTCGCGCCCATTCCCCGATGTGCTTCGCCATCTCATCGGCTTCAAGATCATACTCACCGAATGCGTTAGGCAACCCCGCATTGGGATGAGCCGAGACATAACATTCGGAAATACGTGATAGCTCTTCAACGTATTGGCGCAATTCATCTGGACCGAGTGCACAGTTCAAACCAAATGAGATAGGCTCAACGTGTCGCAGTGCATTATAAAAGGCTTCGGTTGTTTGCCCAGAAAGCGTTCGACCAGAGGCATCGGTGATTGTCCCTGAGATCATCACGGGCAGTTTGTAACCCAACTCTTCAAACACACAATCCACCGCAAAGGCACAGGCTTTAGCATTTAAAGTATCGAAAATAGTTTCAATCAAAATTAAGTCGCTGCCGCCACGAATTAAAGCACGTGTTGATTCTGAGTAAGCTTCAACTAATTGCTCAAAGCTGATATTTCGAAAACCAGGGTCATTCACGTCAGGGGAGAGCGAGCAAGTGCGGTTTGTTGGCCCTAGCACTCCTGCTACATAACGAGGTTTCTCAGGCGTTTTCGCCGTCCATTCGTCAGCAGCTTCGCGTGCAAGTTTTGCAGCAGCGAAATTGATCTCATCGCTAATGGCTTGCATATCGTAGTCGGCCATTGCGATGCTCGTCGCGTTGAAGGTATTCGTCTCTAGGATATCAGCACCTGCTTCCAAGTAAGCACTATGAATTTCTTTGATTAACTGAGGCTGCGTCAAGACGAGAAGGTCATTATTTCCTTTCAGATCGCTTGGCCAATGGGCAAAGCGATCTCCGCGATAATCTTGCTCTTCCAATTTATAGCTCTGAATCATGGTGCCCATGCCACCATCAATCAATAATATTCTCTGTTGCAATTGAGCTTCAATTTGACTTCTAACTTCTCTTCCCACAGTACAGCCTCATTCCTTTTGGTTATTCGCTCATCCTATCATATAACCATTAGAAATCTAGACGTCTAAACTTCACTTTAATTATCGTTTGATACATCTGCAATCATGGCTAAAAAGTGTTTGCTATTTGTACATCATCCAAGGAGAATTTCATTCATATTTTGTTACACGACGAGAAAACAATGTCTGTCTATTACACTTTATGCTTCCTATCAGGAGCAGCAATGTTGATTGCCTTTCTAAACAGTAAGATAGGCAATATGCAAACCACTATCGCCATTACAGCAGGATCGATGATGTTGTCATTATTGATCTTAGTTGCAGGTCAAAATGATTGGTTTCATCTAACTCAAATAGCGACAGAAACCGTCAACAGTATTAACTTTGAAAATTTTCTGCTCAAAGGAATACTCGGTTTTCTACTTTTCGCTGGCGGCCTAGGCATCAAATTACCCAACCTAAAAGATCAGAAATGGGAAATCGCGGTTCTTGCACTAGGCGCAACGCTATTTTCAACCTTCTTCATCGGTTTTGGGCTATACGCCTTCTGTCAATTTACCGGTATTCACTTCGATCTCGTTTACTGTCTGCTATTTGGTGCACTCATATCACCAACAGACCCAATAGCCGTATTAGCTATTGTTAAAAAGTTAAATGCACCAAAACGTATTTCAACCCAAATCGAGGGAGAATCGCTCTTTAATGATGGTTTTGGTTTGGTTATCTTTGTCACTATTTTCACTATTGCATTTGGTACAGAAGCACCAACCATAGGTAGTGTAACTATGTTGTTTATTCAAGAGGCAATGGGGGGCATCCTGTATGGCCTAGCTCTTGGGCTATTATTCCACTACCTCATCAGCGCCACCGATGATCACTCAATGGAACTGCTTTTAACCATTGGTATACCGACTGCTGGCTATGTTTTTGCAGATGTTATTCATGTTTCCGGACCTTTAGCTATGGTTGTATCAGGGATAATGATCGGCAACTGGACACGCTTCATTGGCTTTTCAAAAGAAAGTGAAGAACACCTTGACCACTTTTGGGAATTGGTTGACGAATTTTTGAATGGTGTGCTCTTCCTACTTATCGGTATGTCGATGCTACTCTTCAAATTCCATGAAGAGGACTGGATATTGATGGCTTTCGCCATTCCTCTTGTCTTATCTGCTCGCTATCTAAGCGTTTTTTTCTCTTACATCGGCTTCAAGCGTTACCGCTCCTACAACCCATGGTCAATAAAGATACTAACTTGGGGAGGGCTACGAGGTGGGCTAGCACTAGCAATGGCACTTTCTATCCCATCTGGCATATTAGTTATCCCAGACAAGCTTATTGATGTAAAAGAGATAATCCTTGTTATGACCTACGCTGTCGTGGTGTTCTCAATACTTATTCAAGGATCAACAATTACCCCATTGATAGACAAAGCAAAACAAGCTGAAAAGTCGTCAGTGTAGAAAGAAAGCTGTCAGTAATAACTGATCAAATCAATTTTATCCCTAGCCGATGTTCTAGAACATCGGCTTTTGCTATCTTTACTTTGTTGCTCCTCTCTATATCTACTGTAATACCAATTCAAAAAATATGATCTAATTAAGGCTGTTGAACCATGGTGAAATATCACTATGGATAGCTTTAGTAACACTTATTTAAAAAGCTGGCTAACCCTATTCAAATGAAGGTGTGATGATGGCTCTCGCAGACTCCAAAGAAAGTCATTCACGTACACAAATAATCACACAATAGCTTAAAGTCAGCCGAACAAGTTTGAACAAACAGGTTCAATGATTATTGAAGAAGGACGCCAAGTAAAACTACGGACCGGTAAGCGAGCCTTAGCTAATCAGAGTGTTACGGATTACAAGGAGTGAATATGTAAGTATGTGTGGAATTGATTTTTAGAAGACGGCACTGAGAGTGATAAAAATAAAATGCTATTTTACTCAAACGAAAAAAGCCCTGCTATTACTAGCAGGGCTTCTTAATAAGTGGCGGAGCGGACGGGACTCGAACCCGCGACCCCCGGCGTGACAGGCCGGTATTCTAACCAACTGAACTACCGCTCCGCAGCGTGTCTGGTTAGACAATATTCAAAGCCTGGCGATGTCCTACTCTCACATGGGGAGACCCCACACTACCATCGGCGCTGTTGTGTTTCACTTCTGAGTTCGGCATGGAATCAGGTGGGTCCACAACGCTATGGTCGCCAAGCAAATTTCTTAATTCGGAAAGCTGCTTCGTTCTCATTCACACATTCAATGTTCTTCAATTGAGCCCACAAAACCCCTTCGGTGTTGTATGGTTAAGCCTCACGGGCAATTAGTATTGGTTAGCTCAACGCCTCGCAGCGCTTACACACCCAACCTATCAACGTTCTAGTCTCGAACAACCCTTTAGGACACTTAAAGTGCCAGGGAAGACTCATCTCAGGGCTTGCTTCGCGCTTAGATGCTTTCAGCGCTTATCAATTCCGAACTTAGCTACCGGGCAATGCCATTGGCATGACAACCCGAACACCAGCGGTTCGTCCACTCCGGTCCTCTCGTACTAGGAGCAGCCCCCTTCAATCTTCCAACGCCCACGGCAGATAGGGACCGAACTGTCTCACGACGTTCTAAACCCAGCTCGCGTACCACTTTAAATGGCGAACAGCCATACCCTTGGGACCGACTTCAGCCCCAGGATGTGATGAGC
>NZ_CAWNJO010000023.1:0-2576 GCF_963874835.1 Vibrio sp. V12_P9A6T4
CTATAAGCTTCAACAAACGCAAATTTATCAGCATGCTTCGCCGCCATTTTATGTAGCTGAACAGCAACTTCAGGCTCTCCTGTGCCAACAATAATGAGCTGAGCATCATTGCGTAAGAACGACTCTAGTATAGGTAAAATGTAGTGGAAACCTTTTTGGTGGGTGAGTCGACAAACCATCCCAAACAAAGGCAAGTCACGCTGAGGTAATTGCAGCTCCTCTTGCAACATGCGCTTACTCGCCCGTTTGCCCGCTTGAAGTGATTCAGCTTCATCACAGTAGCCAAGAGGAAGAAATTCATCGTTTTGTGGATCCCACTCGCTATAATCACACCCATTAACGATACCGTGCAAATCTCTAGCTCGGTGAACAAAATCATCTACCAACCCATGAGAGCCAAGCGGTGTTAGCAGCTCGGAAGCATAATTAGGGCTAACGGCATTAATTTTGTCAGCAAAGGCAATCCCTGCTCTTAGCATACTGACGTGATCGTGTCCGTAGCGTAAAAATTCCATGCCAGATAAGTTCAATTCTGGGATGATCTCTAATTGATGATAAGAAAAAATACCTTTAAAAATCGCGTTGTGAACGGTCAATACGCTTTTCATATCAGAAAAATAAGCGTCATGCTGGTAACGCGTTTTCAACAAAAATGGAACCAACCCTGTATGCCAATCATTTGCATGGATAATCTGTGGTTTTTTACCGAGCTTAGGTAAAACATCTAGGCTAGCTGCTGAAAAGAAACCAAAACGCTCGCCATTATCAGCGTACGCCTGGTTATTCTCGCCATACATTTGTGCTCGGCCAAAATATTGTTCACATTCAATTAAGTACACGGCCACTCCATCTAGCTCCATCTGACGGACCAGATATGAAGTATGAGGCCAATGGGTAAGCTCAGTTTCTAGCACAACAGGAGCATCTGAAATGCCCAATATAGAACGATAAGCAGGTAGCACAATAGCTACCTGATGACCTAACTCTTGCAGTGCTTTAGGCAGTGCTTTGGCCACATCGGCCAAACCACCACTTTTGATCAAGCCTTGAGCTTCTGAAACGGTAAACCAAACATCGATTTTTTCCATTCTAGAATCCAACTTTTGTTCCTTTTGCGATAACAACGATGCCCTCATCAGAAACATGGAAACGTTGTCTATCGAGTTCTAAATCTTCACCAATGATAGTACCTGGCGCTATTTCGACATTTTTATCAATAATCGTACGCTTAATTGTACATCCTTCACCAATTTTAACATCACCGAGGATCACGGATTCACTCACTAAAGTGTTGGCTCCGATGTTACTGCGGTAGCCTAGTACCGATTTATAAATTTTCGCACCTTGAATGTAGCTTCCGCCGGAGATCAAGCTGTCGGTGATCTGTACTTTACGATCGTGTGAATCAACAAAGGTTGCAGGTGGCAACGGTGGATAATAAGTGTGGAGAGGCCAGCTACGGTTATACAACGAGAAATCGGCATCATGCTCTAATAGATCCATGTGCGCTGCCCAGTAGGCCTCAATCGTACCGACATCACGCCAGTAAGTTGTGTCTTTTTCGCCTTTGATTTTATTGGTTGAAAAATCATAGACATAAACCTCTCCTTCCGGGAAAAGTTTAGGAATAATATCTTTGCCAAAATCATGGCTGGAGTGATTATCTTCAGCATCACGACGCAGTTCTGCACAGAGTTTATCTGTATCGAATATGTAGTTACCCATAGAAACAAGTGCAAGGTCTGGGTGCCCAGGGATCGCTTTAGGGTTGCAAGGTTTTTCTTCAAAACCGACCATTTTTCCGGCTTCATCAACTTCAATCACACCAAACTGAGACGCTTCTTTCAGCGGCATTCTCAGCGCAGAAACGGTCAGTTTTGCGTCTACACGTTTATGGAAATCGAGCATCTGGCGGATATCCATTTTATAGATATGATCAGAGCCAAAAATACATACTTGGTCGGGGGTAGAGAGTTCAATAAAACGAATATTCTGGTAGATAGCATCCGCAGTACCTTCGTACCAGCGCTTGCCATCACGCATCTGTGCGGGGATTGAATCGATAAACCGATCAGTGATGCCCGAAAGGTTCCAGCCTTTCTTCATATGTAAATACAACGATTGTGATTTAAATTGTGTAAGCACGTAGATACGCATCAAATCCGCGTTTACAAAATTATTCAAAGCAAAATCGATTAAACGATAACTGCCACCAAATGGCACTGCAGGTTTACTACGAGATTCCGTTAAAGGCATCAAGCGCGAGCCTTCGCCACCAGCAAGGATCATTCCTAAAACACCAGCCATTTTAATTCTCCTTATTTCATTCTTATATTTGCATTCCATACCTTAATTTACAGGGGATGTATGGATGCTATCCTTATTGACCACTTGCAGTGGGCTGTATGAAACTCCCTCACCACCCTAAATGCAATCGGTTGTTTATACGTTATCGAATTAAAGAAATAATACAATTTTAAATACGCTGTTCTGACTTGTCTGAACCCTTTAGTTTGCTAACTCCTAACCTAGCTCACATTTACAGCTCGGTGTAACATATAAACATAACAATGTAT
>NZ_CAWNJO010000024.1:0-2527 GCF_963874835.1 Vibrio sp. V12_P9A6T4
TTTCCACACTTTGCGCCCACTAATTTGACAACGCGCCAACGCTAAAACTGATTGAGGCAAACAAAGAAACTTGCCTGTTTTACGGCTTGAGTGAACTACGAATTTTAGGGTAAAAATGCTCATTTGCCGACAATACAAAACAAATGGCCGGAGAAATCCAAAAGATTGATCCCTAAATTTACCTGAGTTGCATAACGCCCGCTTAAGGGGCAGCCAACGCTACTACCAACTTACCGCATAATACCGTAACCACAAAAACCAACGCATAGTAAAAATGCCACGCGTTGGCTGTCCCTCTTGAAGCGTTTGTTAGGCCAAATTTAGCACGACTCGGCTTCCAACTGTTCAACATCTTCCTGGTAAAAGCTTTGCTTAATATCTTCATGGATTCTGGCGACTTCAGAAATGTAGTCAATATCCGGATTATAAGCCTTTAACACTTCTCGGCGAATACTCCAGTAACCATACTTTGCATCAGGATGTTTCTTTGCCAACTCAAAATCTTTGACAATTTTTTCGCAACCCAACACCACACTTTCTAAATCGTTTATGTATTTGTCTGTCGTTACTTGCATGATTCCGAGTGTCTTTGCAAACCCGAAATAGAAAAGTACATTTTCGACTATTCGATATGCTTTAGGTCGATTGAAGTTTTCATAAATCAGGACAGCGTAAACTAAACTTTCCTGATCTTGGCTTTCAACAATGCTTTTGATGGTTTCACCATACAATTGGCTATAAGTTTGATAAACACTTGAAAGGTAGTTTCTTTTACGTCTTTTAGTGCTTTCTTCTGAAAGCCGCACTGAATTACACGTGTGGTAAATAAAACCGATAACCCCCAACCACAAAGCATTGCCAATGTCTTTCGGTTCGGGAAAGAAGAAAGACTTATCCAGAATCAAGTTTGAGTAAACATAATATGAAGCTCCAACCGAAAGGAGTATATATGCTATTTGCATTCCCCAATTTAGCAACCTAGCTCGACCAGTCAATATATTGAACCCTAACCGAAATACAGCATGGTAAACAACAACCATATAAATATCAGTAACAACCCAATCGTGTTTAGCTACATAACATGCAGCGGATACCAATGTTATAAAAACTACAGGTGCAAAAGAGCGATATAGAAAATTAAATGCAGGTGCTTCATCTGTTTTTACAAAGACCGACATTTGAATATAACCAGCATTAATGGAATGCTTTCCAATCCAGTTCATGCACAAAAACAGAACCATTGCTAAAATTGCATGAATAAAAATCAATTCTATGTTCATTTACCTGCCTATTTACCTAACGCCAAATTAAGGTGTGAACAACGCTAACACCTTAGCTAAACCATTGTGCCATAATCACTAAACTGACTTGAAATGAGAGCGCCGAGCGTTGTGAATCACTCTTAAATTTTTTGTTATGTGGTTCTTTACAGCGGCATTAGTTCCTTCTATTTGACCTTGAATTCATTCTCAGAAATAATACATCTCTCTTTCGAAGAGTGGAGCTTATCAAGCTCATCTACAACGTTGGCTATACTCGCAGCTTTATTTTCTGGGATAATAAAACACCAAATCAAAGCAATTAACCATCCTGCCCACCACAATAAAACACCTAAAACATTTACCAAGGCGATAGGAATCTTATAAGGATGATTTTTCTTTAACGCGATAATTGATGGAAGAAATGCAAATGGGATCAATATCATGAGTATAAGCAACAACGGCCCAGTACCTAACAAAAGCTTTAACACATGCAACAACTGCCAAATCCAGTCATCTGACATAATGAAGACCTCGTAGTTAATAATGAAACTAACAAAATAACACTATGGTTAATCCGATCAATATACCCTTAATTTTGGTACGTCCAAATACCACTGGTGTACGCCACCACATAACGCCCGCTTAAGGGGCTGACAACGCTACTACCAAGTTTCCGCATAACACCGTAACCACAAAAACCAACGCATAATAAAAATGCCACGCGTTGGAAGTCCCTCTTGAAGCGTTTGTTATGTGTTTGAACTTAAAGGGATCTCCATTTCAATCAACCCTTTGACTTCAGATGTTCTAACGAAGCCTTTGGACTCATACAGGCTGATTGCTGGGTTTTCACTAAACACACGCAAAACTAGCTTAATGGATTGTCTTTTAAGCGCATGTTTAACAACTAGTTCGAGACACTTTGCCCCAATTCCTCTGCCCTGAAACTCAGGCAAAATTTGAAAGTCCCTCAAGAAGGTAGTATCGCCACTATAGCTAAAACGGAGAACACCAACACGAGCTTGGTCTAGATGGACTTCGTAATTATCTAATTCTTCCCAACTACTTAGAAACTGATTGTGATCCCAGATTATTCCACGAGTTTGATAGTAACTTGCCATATTTGACTCGGTTAAAGATTCTGCGAATAAGGAGTCACTACCTACTTTTAGCTGTACTTCCATGCATTTTCCTCTGGTTACACATAACGCCCGGTTAAGGGGCTGACAACGCAAAACACTAAACCTAAAATAACCACCGTAATC
>NZ_CAWNJO010000025.1:0-2344 GCF_963874835.1 Vibrio sp. V12_P9A6T4
GTTCGTGAAGTGGTTGAACTAACCGAAGTCTGTTTACGGGATGTGGTGTGTTTGTTTATTTCTTTGGTGTGGCTTCTTTGGTTTTGAGGCTCTTTCGCGCTTAAATGGATTTCGCGCACTTGGTCGTTGGCTTCTTCGAAAGAATTCTTTGTAAATTTAAGTTCTAGAAGCTCGTCAAGTTTTACTGTTATTTCTTCTTTGCCAAGTGCGTTTCGTGGATTAGGTTTTAGTTTCTAAATTGTCCGTTTTACTTTGTCGTTTGAAAGCAATAATGTGTTTTAAATTAGGCCGTTGGGTAGTCAATCTCCGGCTAAAGTGCAGCAGCTAACAAACGGCTCAAGAGGGATTGCCAACGCGTGGCGACTTTAGTGCAAAATTGAAGTTCAGTGTTTACGGTGTGTTTTTTAAGTTCGGTGGTGCGTTGTCAACCCCTTAGCCGGGCGTTATGTTTTAATCACTTAAAATCAGCTGGTTGCATCTTTTCTTTGCTTTCTCTGCTTTTGAATTTTGGTCTTGTCGGCAAGTTAACTTTAGTGGTCGCTGTTTTTTGGACTCCAATTCGTGGGCGCTAAAAATTCAGAGAGTTGCCTCATTGAAATCCAGAGTGTAGGCGAGGTGAGTGACGTGATTTTGATTTCAAAGTTAAAACCCCGGTTTTTCGGTTTCTCACGTTAAAACTCAAAGTCAGCACAATTAAAATTATGAGTTAATTCAGCTTTTTAGCTTCTAACTTTGGTTTTCAAAGATAAGTCGAGTTAAGCTCTTAGTATCTCAAACTTAACCTTTTGAGCCTTAAACATAACAAGGCGTTTAAGTGGGATTCATGCCGCGTGGCATTTTTGATATGCGGTGAGTTTTGGTGGTGAAAGTGGTCTGCGGAAGCTTGGTTTAGGCGGCATTCACCCCTTAACGCAGCGTTATGCAACTCAGGTAAATTAGGGGTTCAATCTTTTGGATTTCTCCGGCCATTCGTTTGGTATTGTCGGCAAATGAGCTTTTTTACCCTCAAATTCGTGGTTAACTTAAACCGTAAAACAGGCAAGGTTCTTTGTTTGCCTCAATCAGTTTTAGCGCTGGCGCGTTGTGAATCTTGCGTGCGCAAAGTGTAGAAAGGGCAAGTTTATCGAGCATTTCGCATTTGCTGAAAGTCTTGCTTGTTGAGTTTGTCTCATTCAAAAGCTTGGTTTGTTGTTGAAAGGTGGGCTTTGTTTTGGTGGCTCATTTATCACAGTTCTTGCTTGGGTTGATTCTTGAATCACTCAATCATTGCAATTGTGGCTTTTGGTCGTGTAAAGTCGGTTTATCTTATTGAATTTGCATAACAAACGGCTCAAGAGGGATTGCCAACGCGTGGCGACTTTAGCGCAAAATTGAAGTTCAATGTTTACAGTGTGTTTTTTAAGTTCGGCGGTGCGTTGTCAACCCCTTAGCCGGGCGTTATAGCTTATCTCACATTTCAACCTAGACATTGCTCAATCGATGCCTCAAAGTAAATCCCGATTTTGCTCAACAAAAGGAACAAGTATGTTTAGTCATATTATGATTGGCTCCAATGATATTGAAAAATCAAAGGTTTTTTATGACGCCATATTGTCTGTTTTAGGTTATCCATCGGGTGTTATCGATGCTAAAGGTCGCTGTCTTTACATAAACAAAGATGGTGTGCTTGGAATTACGAAGCCAATAAATGGAGAGCTGGCGACTCATGGTAATGGAATGACAATTGGCTTAAAAGTCACTAGCCCAGAGTTAGTGGATTCATGGCATGCAGCAGGTTTAGCTAATGGCGGTGTAGCTTGCGAAGATCCTCCAGGTCTCAGGGTAAGCGGAGAAAGAAAAATGTATCTAGCTTATTTACGCGATCCAGCAGGAAATAAGCTGTGTGCAACGCATCATATTTCTATGGGCAGCTAAAGCACCGTTATAACAAACGCTTCAAGAGGGACAGCCAATGCGTGGTATTTTCACTATGCGTTGGTTTTTGTGATTAAGGTGCTATGCGGAAAGTGAGTAGTAGCGTTGTCTGCCCCTTAAGCGGGCGTTAGGCATAAGGAAATTATGGAACTCATTCAGCTAAATGAGCATGAGCTAAAAATGTTGCGTGATGGTCAATCTGAGCTTAAGTATATGATTGACGGAATTCCACCAAATCATGTTTTATAACGCTCTCTTAATCATTATCGTGATTCAATTTGTGAAGTTTGGTCTTTACCATACTTTATAAAGTCAAATGACCAGCTAATTGGTAGTTGTGGATTCAAGAACCCACCGTTCAAGTGCCGAGTCGAAATCGGTTACAACGTAGCTTTTGGGGTTCAAGGTAAAGGTATTGCAACATTTGCAG
>NZ_CAWNJO010000026.1:0-2285 GCF_963874835.1 Vibrio sp. V12_P9A6T4
GGCTAAGGGGTTGACAACGCACCACCGAACTCAAAAAACACACTGTAAACACTAAACTTCAATTTTGCACTAAAGTCGCCACACGTTGGCAATCCCTCTTGAGCCGTTTGTTATGTTTAATTTTTGATTGCATTTGCAATATTTCTAATACAACGCCTTGCAGACTCACTTACACCCGACAGTTGATAGAAACCATGTATTACACCTAGGTAACGTTCACAATAAGCGTCAACACCTTGGGAAAGAAGCAACCTGTACAACTGCTCTCCTTCATCTCGCAGTGGGTCATACTCAGCAGTGATAATCAACGTTGGAGGTAAACCTTGAAAATCCTTTCGTGCCAATAGATTCAATTCTTTTTCACTGGCCAACCGCTCTGACTCACTCGCATAAAGCTGGAAACCGGACAACAACATTTGTGCAGTAATAATGAAATCTGTACCGTTTTTCTGATAACTATCAGACGCCCCCAAGGGGTCAACCATGGGATATATTAGGACTTGTTTCTCAGGTAGCCACAGCTTTTTATTTTTCAAACGAAGTGCTGTAGCAAGAGCTAATTGTGCACCTGCACTATCACCGACAAAGAACACATGTTCAGTATCGCCGCCATATTTATGACCATGTTCTTTGATACCTAATGCGGCCTGAAATACATCATCATGAGCTGATGGGTATGCATGTTCTGGTGCTAAGCGATACTTAATGCAAATTACTATAGTCTCTGATAAATGAGCTAACTGCCTTAGTTGTGCTTCATGTGTTTCAAAACCACCGCTAATGAAACAACCGCCATGAAAATAAATTGTAATTGGCAAATCAATTTTATCGCTTGGCTTATAAACTTTGACTTGTATGCCATCCAGTTCATCAACAAACTCATCGGCCATTTCAGGACTCGAGCCAGCCAAAACCGTACTTGAGAGATAACCTGCCCGACGCTCGGAAATAGTTTGTTTTGATGGACAGGGTTTTCCACTAGAAATGAACTCTTCAACGAGTTCTTTAATGCCGCGCTCTAGATAGTTGGTCATATTTAATTCTTCGAATGTGTTCAAAACTCGGGATGATAGCCGAACACATAAAACTGTATATAAAAACAGTGGCAATTTGTGATACTGATTAAACATAACGCCCGGTTAAGGGGCTGACAACGCAAAACACCGAACCTAAAATAGCAACCGTAATCACAAATGTTGATTTAAGCAAAAACCGCCACGCGTTGGCAGTCCCTCTTAAACCGTTTGTTATGGCTCAGTTCACTAAATATCAGATTTTACCATTGCCATGATTTTATGAGCTTTTTCAAAATGATCTAATTTGTGTTCTTGAATCCACCATGTGGCGGCTTCCATTAACAAATCTGGATCGTCATTTTTATTAGCAAAAAATGCATAAAATGAAACGCCTACATTATCACCCTTCTGCTCAATCTTCTTGGAACAAACTTGAATTACCTTTTTTCTCAATGAACTACGCACTTGTTAATTGCCTGCTTTGTTAGAAAATGATGGGTAACTTATACAGATTAAAGCATGAAAACAAGAAAAACTGTTTTTATATACAGCCCTAGCCAATTGAATGAGTCATAACGCCCAATTAAGTGGTGAACAACGCACTGACCAAGCCGCCGCATTGCACCGTAAAACACTTTACTCAACGCATAGTAAAACTGCCACGCGTTGAGAATCCACTTGAATTGCTTGTTATGTGAATTTTACCGTGAATTCAAAGTAAACCACCGTAGAAATGAAGAGATTTGAATAAGTTACGTACAAAAATGATGCTTACCAAAACCTAAATTTCACAGCGATCTTAGCCGAAGAAAGCCACTTACAGAATCAAAAACAAAGAAAGCGCCCTTTCAGCCACAACAAAACCTTTTGCTTCACCAAACTTTCAGAGCTAAATATCAGCAAGTAAATCAGTCAAAAAAGCATTTCAATTAAAGCGATTTGAAACCTACAGAACTCAACACAAACCAGATCCAAAACTTAATTGAGGCAACCCAAGAACCTTGAAAACGATAAATCTCAGGTTGTTCAAGAATCCATTTCGAGCAAGCCAACTTGCCGAAAAAACGGAACGAATTCTCAATAAAATCGTAGAATTAACCTCAAAAACTCATCCAACACATAACGCCCGGCTAAGGGGTTGACAACGCACCGCCGAACTTAAAAAAACACACTGTAAACACTGAATTTCAATTTTGCACTAAAACCGCCAAGCGTTGGCAATCCCTCTTGAGCCGTTTGTTATGCAAATTCAATAAGATAAACTGACTT
>NZ_CAWNJO010000027.1:0-2269 GCF_963874835.1 Vibrio sp. V12_P9A6T4
TTGCCAACGCTTGGCGACTTTAGTGCAAAATTGAAGTTCAGAGTTGACAGTGTGTTTTTTTGAGTTCGGCGGTGCGTTGTCAACCCCTTAGCCGGGCGTTATGCCTCTTTTGTAAACCTCTAGCAATTACTTAAATTAAGGTCTAAAATTAGGTCTGATTTTAATGCTTATATGGTGAAGTTATGAGACAGGTATTAGCGAATTGCTCTGCCAGTATTTCAGAGTTAAAGAAAAATCCAACTGCTCTTTTGAACGAGGCTGATGGTTCAGCTATTGCGATCCTTAACCACAACAAACCCGCAGCTTACCTTGTACCGGCTGAAACTTACGAGTATCTGATGGATATGCTTGATGATTATGAGCTTTCCCAAATAGTAGATAGTCGTCGTGGTGATTTGTCGCAAGCTGTGGAAATCAATATTGATGACTTATAAGCTAAAGTTTTTGCCAGCAGCCCAAAAGGAGTGGAGTAAGCTAGCGCCAACTATTCAGAGTCAATTTAAAAAGAAACTCAAAGAAAGGCTAGAAAATCCCCACGTTCCATCATCAAAGTTACGGGGTTATGATTCTGTTTACAAAATCAAACTTCGTACAGCTGGTTATCGTTTGGCTTATGAAGTCATCGACAATGAAGTTGTCGTTTATGTACTCGCTGTTGGTAAACGAGATAAAGACGCTGTTTATAAGAAACTCGCTTCACGCTTCAGCTAGCGGCATAACAAACGCTTCAAGAGGGATAGCCAACGCGTGGCATTTTTATTGTGCGTTGGTTTATGTGATTACGGTGTTGTGCGGAAAGTTGGTAGTAGCGTTGTCTGCCCCTTAAGCGGGCGTTATGCCACAAGGCGTTCAACATGGAGGAAAGGAAATGGATTTAAACTCAATATTACTATTTGTAGTCGCTTGTCTGGCTATCAATATGATACCTGGACCAGACGTAATCTACATCGTTTCAAACACCATGAAAGGCAAGTTGGCAACTGGGTTTAAAGCTGCAATTGGTCTTGGTGTTGGCTACTTTGTTCATACATTAGCTGCGTGTTTAGGTTTGTCCGCGATAATCCTCAGCTCTGCTGTAGCTTTTAGTGCGGTAAAATGGTTGGGTGCCGCTTACTTAGTATATTTAGGAGTTCAGTCTCTACTTTCTATGTGGCGTGGAGACAGTAAAATAGTGGTTAGTGAAAGTGTAGAAACGAACAAAAATGTATTTGTACAAGGCGTTATTGTTAGTGTTTTGAACCCGAAAGTAGCGCTATTTTTCCTTTCATTCTTACCTCAGTTTGTCGATACATCTACGGGCTCCGCATCAATGCAATTATTAGTGCTTGGGTTGCTCTTCAGCGCATTAGCTACGCTGTGTAACGTTCTATATGCTTCAGTCGGTAGTTGGGTTTTTAGTCGATCAAATTCTCAGCGTTATTCGCGAGCACTTGAGGGTGCCTCGGGAGTTCTGCTTATTGGGCTGGCAGGTAAAGTCGCAATCAGTGAGCGCTAGTGGCATAACAAACAATTTAAGAGTGATTCGGCACGCGTGGCATTTTTACTATGCGTTGGTTTAAGTGATTAAGGTGGTATGCAGCAGCATCTGTATTGCGTGCCTCACCCCTTAATTGGGCGTTATGCCGCCACTGAGATTCCAGTAAAATTATAATTCATTAGAAGAGATATAAAATGTATAAAAAGCTAATCATCCTGAGTCTCCCTGTTTTATTGGCAGCATGTGCTTCACCAAAATATACAGTAGAAGCAATATCAGAAGCGAATCAGAGTGAAGAAATCACCATCGTGAAAGATGATGCAACAAGAGAAATTTTCTTAGATTCAATGCAAGAATGGTGTTTGGAAACTGCTCATAAATGTACGGTTGTAAGTGACGGAACATCACCTAAGGGCTCGGAACTTACATTGACTTACGTATCGCGTTGGAGCTGGGATTTTAGGACGTTCATCGCAGATGCCCAAGTTAAAGCCTATAAAAATAGTGAAAAAGTGGGCGAAGTAGAGTTCAAGGCACCGAATAGTGCGAATACAAATAAGTGGGGAAACGATAATAAACGGATCATAGCGATGATGGATTTATTGTTTGGGAAACAGACGGTAATTGAAGCTCAGTCAAAAATAAAATCAGGCGAAATGTAGCGGCATAACAAACAATTCAAGTGGATTCTCAACGCGTGGCAGTTTTACTATGCGTTGAGTAAAGTGTTTTACGGTGCAATGCGGCGGCTTGGTCAGTGCGTTGTTCACCACTTAATTGGGCGTTAGGCAA
>NZ_CAWNJO010000028.1:0-2255 GCF_963874835.1 Vibrio sp. V12_P9A6T4
AGAAATCTAAAAAGACTGAATGCCTAAAATTACCAGAGTTGCATAACGCCCGGTTAAGGGGCAGACAACGCCACTACTAAGCTTCCGCATAACATCTAAGCTTCCGCATAACATCATAACCACAAAAGCCAACGCATAATAAAAATGCCACGCGTTGGCTGTCCCTCTTGAACCGTTTGTTATGTTTTATTCCAACCAGCTGATTTTGTTAAGAATAAACTTAGGAATTTCAACTAGTTTAAGACATTATTGCCTTACTTCTAAAAAGTGTTTTTTTGCATGATAAGCAAATATGTTTATAACGAGGATCTGCATGAGCTGTTAATGGTTGGAAAATCACTTTGTCTGAACCACAACTAAAGCATTTAGCACTTTCTGGATCTGCTGTTTTACATTCAGGATGCTTTATCAAATAATTCTCAAGTGTCGGCAATTTGTGCCAATCATCATCCTGTGGCTTCGAATATGATACAAAATAGTAGAATATTGCAGCCGCGCCAAAAGCTAAAACCAACCAAATGAAATCCATCTCTTTTCCTCAAGTTATCACGAAAACATAACGCCCGCTTAAGGGGCAGCCAACGCTACTACTCACTTTCCGCATAACACCGTAACCACAAAAACCAACGCATAGTAAAAATGCCACGCGTTGGCTGTCCCTCTTGAAGCGTTTGTTATGTGTAATTTTCTATGTACTCCCTTAAGGACTTTGTCGGTTCAAACAAAGGACTAATTGGAAGGTTAAGATTTAGCTTTTCAATTTCCACTGCCGAATAACCATGGTATTTCTCAAAGTCACTCCAACTGCTCTTGTGAACCTGCTTTACGATTTGAAAGTCTAGTAGCAACTGAGAAAAGGCTTCAGGACTATACCCCTCAGTCTCAGCAATAAAGTGTTGTATCGCCGGATGTTTACCTTGAACCAATGCTAAATAGAATCTAGCGATGTCATTAACATGGATATATTGGTTATAACCTTTAGATGGTATCGCTACTTGGAGAGTTTGGTTTGATAAAGAATCTACAATTCTCTTTAGCTGACAGTTTTCACCACCATAAACCAAACTAGGGCAGTAAACGACATGCCACTTATTTGTGATAGCGCAATCAATCGTAACTGTGTCCGGTTTTACCATTTCTAGAGGCTTAAGCCGAAATTCTTTGAGATCATTACGAGAAGCATTACCAAATAGCCAAATGCCCGATGTGTGGATTTTTATCGCTCCTTTAGCTGCGAGTCTATCCAACTGCATTAGCAGCTTGGACTCTATATCAGCGATTTCCTCCGGCGAAAATTCTGACCAATGTGGGCGAGCACAATTTATAACGATGTCAAAGTAACCAGAGAGATCTAATGGCATTTTAGTAAGTTTCCGAGCAGGAAGTAAGACACCGCTAGTCCTGCTGTAGGTCGAAACTTCAAAACCATTTTCGACAAACATCTTAGTCACGTGGCTACCAATATATCCATTGGCTCCTGCTATAAGTACTTTCATTCTTTCCCTGAACTCTCGATTACACATAACGCCCGGTTAAGGGGTTGACAACGCACTACTTAACTCAAAAAACACGCCGTAAACGCTGAATTTCAATTTTGAACTAAAATCGACGAGCGTTGGCAATCCCTCTTTAACCGTTTGTTATGCTTATTTTTTGAGCTTCACAACTTCACCACTCAATGCAACTCCAGCCATTACGGCTCCAGCACCACATTGAAAAGTATCGTTGCTTGAAGTGAGGTTATTTTTGTAATTTGATTTGATATTAACTACTGCATTTCCACCCTCTTTTATCGCTCTGTCTTTAAGAGCAATCATGGCGGAAAGAAAAACCCAATTGCACGCTTCTTCATCTGTTTTATTGAAAGCGTTCGTTTTTTTACTGGTTTTAAATTCACCTAATTCTTTGAGAACTTTGCCGTAACTCTGCTCGCCAAAGTAAAATGAAACTTCAGTGCCTAATTTAGATTTAGCCACTTCAGAGCTCATTGCCTTTGTAATCGAATAATTACCCACATCATCTCTAGCAAAAGTGTTAGATGAGAAGAAAGCCAGTGATGAAAGAGCTAGAATTGTTAATTTTTTCATTGTGATAAATTCCAAAATAGTTTGATTGTGACTAGAGCATAACGCCCGCTTAAGGGGCAGACAACGCTACTACCAAGTTTCCGCATAACACCGCAATCACACAAACCAACGCATAGTAAAAATGCCCCGCGTTGGCTGTCCCTCTTGAAGCGTTTGTTATGTACCTGG
>NZ_CAWNJO010000029.1:0-2151 GCF_963874835.1 Vibrio sp. V12_P9A6T4
GAGCCCTAACGCCCGGCTAAGGGGTTAGAAACGCACCGCCGAACCCAAAAAACACACTGTAAACACTAAACTTCAATTTTGCACTAAAGTCGCCAAGCGTTGGCAATCCATTTTGAGCCGTTTGTTATGCAAATTCAATAAGATAAACTGACTTTACTCGATCAAAAACCACAATTGCAATGGTTGAGTGATTCAAGAATCAGCCCAAGCAAGAACTGTGATAAATAAGCCGCCAAAACAAAGCCCACCTTGCAGCAACAAACCAAGCTTTTGAACCAGACAAACTCAACAAGCAAGACTTTCAGCAAGCACAAAATGCTCGATAAACTTGCCCTTTCTACACTTTGCGCCCGCTGAATTGACAACAAACCAGCACCAAAACTCATTAAGGCAAACAAAGAACCTTGCCTGTTTTACGGCTTGAGTTCACCACGAATTTTAGGGTAAAAATGCTCATTTGCCGACAACACAAAACGAATGGCCGGAGAAATCTAAAAAGATTGAACCCCTAAATTTACCTGAGTTGCATAACGCCCGGTTAAGGGGCTGACAACGCAAAACACTGAACTCAAAATAACAACCGTAATCACAAAGGCCGATTTGAACAAAAACCGCCACGCGTTGGCAGTCCCTCTTTAACCGTTTGTTATGCAAATTCAATAAGATAAACTGACTTTACTCGATCAAAAGCCACGATTGCAATGGTTGAGTGATTCAAGAACCAACCCAAGCAAGAACTGTGATAAATTAGCCGCCAAAACAAAGTCCACCTTTCAACAACAAACCAAGCTTTTGAATTAGACAAACTCACCGAGCAAGACTTTCAGCAAGTACGAAATAATCGAATAACTTGCTCTTTCCACACTTTGCGCACGCTAAATTGACAACAAACCAGCACTAAAACTGATTGAGGCAAACCAAGAACCTTGCTTGTTTTACGGTTTGAGTTAGCCAAGAATTTGAAGGTAAAAATGCCCATTTGCCGACAACACAAAACGAATAGCCGGAGAAATCCCAAAAGATTGAACCCCTAAATTTACCTGAGTTGCATAACGCCCGGCTAAGGGGTTGACAACGCACCGCCGAACTCAAAAAAAACACTGTAAACACTGAACTTCAATTTTGCACTAAAGCCGCCACGCGTTGGCAATCCCTCTTGAGCCGTTTGTTATGTGCGTAGCCGAGTCTTGCGCTTAGTCAGGAACAATGATTACCCCTAATTGCTCCAGTAACTGCTCCTGTTGCCACGAGCATATTTTTACACCTGTAAGATCAATCTTTCGAGGATCTAAACCATAAAGCTCTGAATGACTTAAATCACAGCCTTGTACTCTAAACTGTTCCCAGCAGTCTTCCGAAAAAACGCCACGACTTAAATCTGATTCTTTAAATGAAGCACCTCGAAGATTTGCACCAATCCATCTATTTTCGAACAGGTCACATTTTTCAATAAGCTGCTGCTCTAAATTGGCATAGGATAAGTTACAACCTGTTATGTATGCAGAGCAAAAGTACATTTTATTCGAAACCTGATTTACAAAACTAACTTGGCTAAAATTTGCGCCTTTAAGATCGCAATCTCTCAGTTCAATACCAAAGCAATTTGCCCCCTTAAAATGGGACATTGAAAGCTGACAATCTTTAAATGAAGCATCTCGAAGATCAGCATAAGAAAAATCGCACCCTTCTAGTGCCCCCTGCTCTATGAAAGTACAGTTAATGAACTGTGTATCTCGAAGGTTTGAGCGCTTAAAATTACAATGTATAAAAGTACAATTGCTAAAGATATATTCTTGCAAGTCCTGATGTGAGAAGTTCACTTGATTATATGATTGCTTTGATTTTTCCATGCTGTAGCTCCAAAAACATTTGATGTGAAGACTACCATTTACCTGAAAGTTCTCAACAAAAACAAAACCAGCAAAAACAGACACTTAAAACACCCAATTTTAGCCAAAATAAGGTATCAAAACGGCATTCTAAAGGGGGCTAATTCAAAACAACCGATGCGGCTAGCTAGAAAAAAGTTTTAGTGAATCTGGCGGGTTTTAGAAAAAAAGCACATAACGCTATCTATACAACAAAATGCGACCTAATTTACCACGCTACCGCCACTTATCATGAACGTTGATAATTAGAAATCTATCATAT